>NZ_JBDGML010000122.1:0-19403 GCF_057655195.1 Arthrobacter sp. Soil_N43 | reverse complement strand
GGCGGCGAGGCCGCGGACCAGGTGCATGTTGGTGGAGAGCGGCTGGCCGGTGATGGGGAAGTTCTCCACCGCGCGGAGCGTGTGGACGCCCCAGTAAGCGCCCGCGGGGACATCCCGGTCACCGAGCAGATCATGCTCGGAACGAACGGCGGTGTCGGTGCTGATGATGGTCAAAGGGGGGTCCTCACGGCTTCGTTGACGGGTGTGCTGGATGTAGTGGTCTGCCGCGGCCGGCTGGTGGCCGCGGCGAAATGGAACGCTGGCGTTCCGCATTGCAGTGTGATTGGGCCTGGCTATGGCCAGTGGGGCTGACGCCGTCCCGAGGGCAAGCTGTCCCGGGCGCAAGCTGCTCGGTTGGACCGCCGGCCGTGGTTCAGGACTCGGACAGGTATCAGCGACTGGTCAGGTAATCGGTCAGTTCCCGCCGCCGGGGACGAGGCTGCCCAGGGCACACTCCACACCGTGGAGGTGCCGCGTCATGGCCCTGGACGCTTCCTGGGCGGACCCGCGCTCGATGGCAGCGAAAATGCGGGCATGCTCGCGGTCGGATTCCTTGCGCCGGTCTGCCACCAGGTTCAGGGTGTTCGACTGGTCACCCATGGCCTCGCGGATGTCGGTCAGGACGCCCACAAAGACCCCATTGCCGCTGCACCGGGCAATAGTGGCGTGAAATTCAGCGTTCAGCAGGATCCACTGCTGCAGGTCATCTTCATCCGACATGGCCCCGAGAATTTCGCGAAGCGCCTCCACGTCTTCAGCAGTCCGGCGTTCGGCGGCGAGGGCAGCGGCGGGCACCTCGATATGGGGGCGCGCCTCCACCAAGTCACGTGCCGAGTATTTTCCGAGCTTCAGGTCCTGGGCAACCCGGTCGGCGATGACGAAGGTGCCCTTGCCGGTGAACGTCGCAGTGAGCCCGAGCGCGTTGCACGACTTCAGTGCTTCCCTGACCATGGACCGGCTGACGCCGTACTGCTGGGCAAGGGATGCTTCCGAGTCCAACCGCGCGCCGACCGGAATCTTGCCGCCCTCAATGGCATTCCGGAGGGAGGCGAACACGGCTTCGGCGGCGCCGACCCGAATCACTTTATCTTGTCCAACTGTCCAGCTGTCCAACAGGTTCATGCCTCGAATATGGCACGGGTCACGCGCGGCTGTCAACAGGTGACGCAGGCTGGGGGCTCACTCCGCCAGCGTGAGCAGCTTTCCCTCGGTCACGGCCTGCCGGGACAGCGTCTTGTAGCCCTCCTGCTCGAAGAGCACAGTGATCACGTCCTCCTCGTGCCGCATCACCAGGCCCGGCCCCCATTCCTTGTGCACCACGGCGGCCTGGAGCGGGAAAGGTTCCCCGCCAGCGGCGGCCGCGGCGCCGTCGTCGTAATCCTCCTCGTAGGCGGTGCCGTCGGTGCAGGTATCGCAGTTGCCGCACGGCTCCGGGAGGTCCTCGCCGAAGTAGCCCAGCAGGAACTGCCGGCGGCAGGCGTCCGTCTCGGCGTAGCCGCGCATCATCTCGATGCGGGAGCGGTCCACGCGCTGGCGTGCTTCGGCGAGTTCGACGGCGCGTTCCACCACCGTGGGCAGTTTGGCGCCGGATTCCAGCCGGATGCCGCGCTTTCCGGTCCTGACGGCGCGGGTTTCCTGCAGCTGGTTCAGCAGCCCGGTGAGCTTCCGCGGGGAGAGCCCGGTCTGCCCGGCCAGCGCCTTCTGCGTCAGCGGTCCGTCGGCGGCGCGCAGGGCTGTGAGGACTGCCAGCAGCGACTCCTGGTCCGGGGTGTGGGTGCCGAAGAACCGGCGCAGCCCCAGGTCCTCGGGCCGGTAATGGAGCACGGCGGCGGCAGGTTCGCCGTCGCGCCCGGAGCGGCCGATTTCCTGGTAGTAGCTGTCCAGCGACTCGGGGATGTCGGCGTGGACGACGAACCGGACGTTGGGCTTGTCGATGCCCATGCCGAACGCGGTCGTGGCGACAATGACGTCCAGCTGGTCGTCGAGGAAGCGGTCCTGGACGCTGTCCCGCTCGCCCTGCTTGCGCCCGGCGTGGTACGCCTCGGCCCGCAGGCCGCGTTCGGTGAGCTCGGCAGCGTAGGTCTCGGTGTCCTTGCGGGTGGCGGCGTAGAGGAGGCCCGGACCTCCAAGTCCGGCGACCTGCTCCACCACGGCGCGGCGCTTGTCCTTGTCCTCAAGGTGGCGGAGCACCTCAAGGCGGATGTTGGGCCGGTCGAAGCCGTGGACCAGGACCAGTGGGTCCTTCATGCGGAGGCGCTGCTGGATTTCATCGCGGACCGGGGGAGAGGCCGTTGCGGTGAGGCCGACGACCGGCGGGTTGCCCAGCTGTCCGCGGACCTCACCGAGGCGCAGATAGTCGGGGCGGAAGTCGTGGCCCCAAGAGGAGACGCAGTGGGCCTCGTCCACCACGAACAGCGCGACGTCCAGGGCCGCCAGCCGCTCCACGGTTTCGGCCTTGGCCAGCTGTTCCGGTGCCAGGAACAGGAAGACCGCGTCGCCGCGTTCGGCCGCTTCCCAAGCGCCGTTCACCTCGGAATCGCTGCGGCCGGAGTTGATGGCGACGGCGGCCTCCCCGCCGAGATCCTCCAGCAGGCCGTCCAGCTGGTCCTCCTGCAGGGCTATCAGCGGGGAAACGACGACGGCGGGACCGCGCCGTGCGCCGGCACCCGGACCGCCGTTGCTGTCCTCCCGGGCCACCCGGTGCAGGTGCAGTGCGGCCACCTGGTAGATGGCTGATTTGCCGTAGCCCGTGGGCATGACGGCCAGGACGTCGCGGCCCTGCGCCAGGGCCCGCATGCCGGCGAGTTGGCCGTCCCGGAGGTGGGCGAGCCGGAAGGTTCCGGCGGCAAGCCGGCGGAGGCCGGCGTCGGGGTCTGTGCTGCCGCCGGTGGCGGGCGCGGCTGAATCAGCTGGGGATGCTGATGCTTCAGCTGCGGCTGCGGCTGCGTTGCCGGCGGGTGGGGCGGGGGCCTCGGTCATGGGGCAGCTCCGTGGGGCGGTCCAATGGCCGGGTGTCTTCAGCCGTGAAACCCACCCTACCTGCCGTTCAGAGGGAGTGGGCGCCTCGGACCACGGCCGGGAATCGCGTATGGGAATGGATCCGCGCGGTTGCCTGGGCGGGCCTGGACTTGGGGATGATGACTTCCCCGTGGCCGCCGCGGCTCATGTCGCGGATGAGGCCGGTGCCGGCAATCTCCCTGGTCAGGGAAATTCCCGCAACGGCCGCCTGCTTCGACGGGTACGTCACCGAGACCGCCACCAGGCGTCCCGTCCCGTCCAGAAGCCTGACGCGGAAGCCGCCGTCCGGAGCATCGATGAGCTCAAAGTGTCCAGCCATGACAAATCCCTCCGTTCGTGCTGCGTTCTCTTTCTCTATTTTGCGCCTTATCGGCCAGAACGGCTGGTCTCTGCGGCTGGCGAATTCAGGAAGCAACTCGCCATTGTCCGTCCAGCGCGCCGGTGGGAAAATCTAGCTGCCCAATACGAACCACTAAGGAGCCTGAAATGGCTGGCGGAACGGGATTGATCAAGCGGTTTTACGACGAGGTGCTGGTGGGCGGTAATTTGTCGCTCATCGACGAGCTGGTGATGGACGACGTCGTCGATCACGAGGAAGGTTTTCCGGGGCAGCCGCCAGGCAAAGAGGGCGTGCGGTTCTACGTCAACACCATCCGGACGGCGTTTCCGGATCTGTCGGTCAAGACCGTGGAACCGGCGCTGGCCGAAGGCGACCTGGAAGCCGCCCATTCGATTCTCACGGGAACCCACCAAGGGGATTTCGCCGGTATTCCCCCCAGCGGCAACAGCGTTGAATTTTCCGGGGTCGACATCATCCGCGTCGTGGACGGCAAGGTAGCCGAGCACTGGGGCTCAACAGACACGTTGAGCCTGATGCAGCAGATCGGGGCCGTGCCACGGTAGCCGTCCGGCAAAGCCCTTTCTGCCCATACCGCTTCGCCCCTCCGGTGGGTACGGTGGCCACATGCAGAAGATTTCGATTGAGGCACTGGCCACGCA
The DNA here is from genome assembly GCF_057655195.1 of Arthrobacter sp. Soil_N43. NCBI lineage: Bacteria > Bacillati > Actinomycetota > Actinomycetes > Micrococcales > Micrococcaceae > Arthrobacter > Arthrobacter sp. Soil_N43. The sequence continues at coordinate 15,386 of NZ_JBDGML010000122.1, read as the reverse complement.
GCAACTCGAGGCTGCGCGTTCTGTCAGCAGCGGACGGGCTGCCGACACCGTGTTCGGCGGTCACGAGAAGGTGATGCGCCAGACCGTCATGGCGCTTAAAGCCGGGACCAGTCTCAGCGAGCACCAGAACCCGGGGGAGGCAACCATTTTTGTCCTCCGCGGCTCGCTCTGGCTGCGGTCCGGAGGGGAATCATGGCAGGGCAAATCCGGGGATTTGCTGATCATCCCGAACGGTCTGCACAGCCTGGATGCGGAGGAGGATTCGGCCTTTTTGATGACGGTGGCGAAGATCACATCTTAGGCGCTGGTGACCTTCGCCGCACCCGGATGGACAGTGCTGTTTTGACTGTCCGGGCACGTGTACTATCCCTTCAGGGGGCGGAGACGCCGCAGCGTCAAACTGGGGGTTATGCGCGCATGTGTAAGCGATGAAGACGTGTGAAATCACTCGCATGAACTTGCCGTGCCGTCCGGTATCCCCAGCTCTCAAAGCCGAGAACCCGGACCATCCCCCAGCACACCTGTAGCCTCCCTGCCCACTGAGCCGTTGGTCGCCCCCAACGGCTCAGCAGCCACCCCCCGTCATTCGCCGCAAACCACCCCACCCACCTCGGTGACCCCTGCCGTCACCAGCCTGAAAGGACAGCCATGAGCCAGCCCGGCCATACCCCGCCACCACCGCCGGCCGCCGACTACACCACCTACGGCGCGCCGGGATTTCCCGGGCAGCAATATGGCTCAAGCCAGCAGTATGGCTCCGGTCAACAGTACAGCTGGCAGTTCGGCGCGGCTCCGCAGAAGTCCTTCCTTGCCGCCTGGCTGTTTGCGCAGTTCCTCGGCGGACTGGGCGTGGACCGCTTCTACCTTGGCAAGATCGGCACGGGCATCGCCAAGCTTCTCACCCTCGGCGGCCTCGGAGTCTGGACGCTCGTGGACCTGATCATCACGCTGGCGGGGAAGCAGACGGACAAAAACGGCCGGCCGCTGGCCGGGTACGCGCAGCACAAGGTGCTCGCGATCGCGGTCTCGGCGGTGCTGGTGGTGGGCGGAATGATCGTCGGCGCGATTACGGGGGCGGCGGCGGCCCTGGCCCTCCAGGGCGCGGCCACGTCGCCGATCGTCTCGGCTGCGCCGCTCACGGAGGCGCCCGCTGCTTCTGACCCGTCCGAGTCGGCACCCGCCGCGTCCCAGGAAGCGGTTGCCGGTGACGACCGTCCCCGTCTGGCCGCCCGGTCCTTCGCGGGGACCGGAGACGCCATCAAGACGGTGGACCTGCAGGGCATGCCAGCTCTGGTGACCTTCACCTGCAAGGCGTGCACCGGCAACACGGTTCTCGAGACCGACGGGGCAGAGATCATGCTGGTGAACACCGTGGGAAGCTACAGCGGCTCCCACCTGGTGGACACCAGCACCGGATACGCCACGTCCGAGTTCGCCATCAGCGCCGACTCGGCCTGGACCCTCAAGGTGGAGGATGTGGATGCCGTCCCCACGGCAGCAGGCGCGGCACGCGGACATGGCGACGCCGTCATTTTCTGGGATGCACCCAGCGACAGGGCCGCCATCACCAACAAGGGAGACGGACAGTTCCTGGTGGAGGGCTTTGGGGCCGAAATCCCGGAACTGCCGGTCGACGACGAGGGCAGCTACAGCGGAACGGTCCGGCTGACGCCCGGCTTCGTGCAGATCAAGTCCCAGGGTGACTGGACGCTGACCGCGAAGTAGGAACTTTTTGGGTGGAGATTGCCTTGGCTGGCCACCGCGCTGAATGACAGAAATGGCCCCGCCGGATTTACCGGCCGGCGGGGCCATTTGTTTTGTTTTCGAAGGCCTTCCCTTTGCGGTGGCATAAAGTGCAAAATAAGCCGTATCGGCTCCTAAGGTCGGCGAAAAACCATGTGCAGAGAAGTTTCGGGCGCATCTGCTTCGATACGTGCGAACAATGTGAAAAGCCTCCACGATCGACACCGGCTACGAAAAGCCAGGGCCGCGCTTCTCGGCATTCTTTTAGGATTGGCTATTTGTTGCGGCCCCGGGACTGCAGCATTTGTCCCCGCAGGGGGAGCTGAAGCGGCCGAGGCCAGTACAGTTGCGGCGCCACTGCAGGCCCTCCAAAACGCCTGCGCACTGGCGCAACGGCTTACGACCGCCGGAAAACCGGCGGAGGCACTGGCGCTGATTGACCGGATCCGTGGTCCCGTCCCGCCCCAGACCCAGACGCCTAACAGGGCCTGCGAACAGGAACGGCTCAACGCCATCATCGCGGCCCAACAGGCAGGGCCCGCGGCACCGGCCCCGACCACTCCGGCGCAGCAGGCCGGGAACGACTGGGACCGGTTTGTAAAGAACTGGGCGACGCCGTGGGTGCCCGTGGGATCGGCAATTCTGGGGCTTGTTGTCTTCTTTCTGGTGCTCGGGCGTCTTCTGGTCTTCGTGCCGAGAATGCCCTTTTTCAAGATCGGTTCAGGGTGGCGGGCAGGACTGCTGTTCGGCGGGCTAGGCCTGATACTCCTGGGTTCCTGCGGTATTGTCTCTGGGCTGGGAGGGGCATCGGCGGGCGCCGGCGGTGCCTCGCTAGCCGGCGCTTTATGGGGAATAGTGGTCTTCGAAGGGGGATTCGTTGCCCTGGCGGGTGCCGTGGCTTTGGCCTTCTACCTCAGTAGCAGGCTGCGGGTCGCGCTGGACGTCCGGGGTGCGGACGGTAAAACCAACGAGGCTGACAGCACGCACATTGTTGCACTTCTGCATGAGCTTGGCGCCGCGCCTCCACGAGGAATCGAGATGCCTGTCGGCACCGACGTCAAAGCCCTCGACGACACCGCCTTGGCCGTCGCGTTAAGTAACAAGCTTCTGGCCGCCGCCCAAAAGATCCTCACGTCCATGTTCGGGGTCACGCCGTGGAGGGCGACGGTTTCACCGGTTGGCGAGAACCTGCTGGCGGTTGCCCTGACAAGGAATGGCTGGACCGTCGGCGCGGCCAGCATTGACAGGAAGGCGCTCGGCCTGTCCGGGGACCCCGCGGGAGCCCCGTCGCCCGCGGGAAAGGGGCCGGCCACGAAGGCGGGAACGGATGCGCGGACCGAACTGCACAAAATGGCGGCCGCGTTCATTCTCGCCACGCTCGCGCGCAAGCATCACGGGTTCGAGGGTCTGTGTGGTGCCACGGATTGGCGGAGCCTCGGATTGCACTCTATTGCGACGACGGGCCAGTGGGCCGATGCCGGGACGGCAGAGGCGCTTTTGGGCAAAGCGGTAGATCTGGATCAGGGGAGCATGCTCGCCGACATTGCGTTGCAGTACTACCGGCTGCGGAAAGAAGACGGGCGAAAGGCACTGGCCGGGTATGCGGAATGGTTGGATGCTAAGGCCTCGGGAATCAGGCTCGACATTGATGCAGGGGTGAAATCGTGGGCCGGGTACGGTGCACTGCTGTACCGGGTTGAGATGACCTTCCTCAGTGTGGTGCTCAACCTGCCAATGCTGCCTGAATTCGACGAGCTGCGTGCCAAAGGCAGGGCTGTGGCCCGCGGGCTGCTGATCGAGCTCCCGCCCGGCCGTGATGTGCCCGTCCCCGGACCGCTGGCCCACTCCATGCTCCTGCACGCGGCACTGGCCTACCACGATCTCTCCGCACCGGGCGACGCGCAGTTCCGAGAGTCAGGCCTCGGCTACAACCCGGCAATGGTCCCTCACTTCGTGGACTGGTATGAAGAGGCTCTGGGTTCTGTTGCCCCGGAGACGGCCTACGCTGCGGCGTGCAGCATCGCCAGGGAGAGCGGACTGTCCCAGGAAGAAAAGGAAGAAAAAGTCATTGAACGGCTCGGCTACGCCTTCACCGACCCCGGAATCAAGGCCTGGGCGAGGTCCGACCCGGAGCTGCAGGGACTGCTCGGCAGCAGCATCAAGTTTCGCGAGTTCATGGGGCTGAAGCCCCGGGATGACTACTGGAAACTTGACCCCTTCGTGCCCTATGAGAAGCAGCTGCGTGCGGCGGGTGTGGCTCGCCCCGGGGACCTGACGGCGGATGCAACAGGGCCCCACGATATTAGGGTTGACCTCCAGCTGAGCCCGTTCGTGTTTGCGCGGCTGGTCAGGCTGGCATCCTTGGTTCGCCGCGCTGAAGCGGTGGTGTACAGCGCCGAGAACAGCGGCGTTTATCGGTTCCGGGTAGAGGTGGTTGCCGCGATGGTGCGGGCGGGAATTGAATCCCCGGAGGAAATCAATGAGGCGTGGATTTCTGACTCGGCGGTGCCCGGCCATCAGCCCGACTTCATTACCAAGCTCAGGAACAGCCTGCTTCAGCGCATCATGGAGGCCCCTGAAGCGAGTGCCTTGAAGGCCTGGCTGCGGGCGCTGAAGAATACGCCTGCGGGCGGTTCCACGGCAGAGCCCGAAACTACTCCGGCCGGACGGTGAGCGTACGCGCAAGCTCGGGCAGCGACGTCACCGTGTAATCGGGTTCTGCGAAGTAGGCCGGGTAGGGCGCCCCGGAGCGGTTGACCCATGCGGTGCCGAGCCCGGCCCGCGCGGCGCCGTGGATGTCCCAGGGGTGGACCGCCACCAGGAGCATCTGCTCCGGGTCGGTGCCGCAGGCGGCTGCGGCAAAGTCGTAGGCGCCGCGGGCAGGCTTCCAGGCCGGGGCCTCATCGACGGACAGCAGGAGATCGAAGCTGTCCCGGATCCCGGCGGCATTGAAGAGATTCTCCGCGACGTCGGCGGAACCGTTGGTCAGCGTGGCGAGCCGGTAACCGGCCGCTTTCAGGGCGGAGACGCCGTCCGGCACATCGGGGTGGACTTCCAGCCCCGCCATGCCTTGCATGATGTGTTCCACGGCCGCGTCCGCCTCCATCGTCAGGTCCATGCCGGCGAGCAGCCCGCGCAGCGCCTCGGCACCGATTTCGGCGAAGGCGCTGTTGTCCCCGACCGCCGTGAGCGCGAATCCATCGCGCAGCAGCGTGGCGAACCACAGTTTGGCGAGCGACGCCGGGGCGCCGGCTTCCGCGAAGCGGTCAGCCAGAGGAGACATGTCGGACAGGGTTTCGTTGACGTCGAAGACGATGACGGACGGGGCGGTTCTCACGGCATGGCTCCTTCTGGGGCGGCTGGTCATGCCCAGTCTTGCCGCTGCGGGGCCCGAACGGTAGGCCCTGGCACAACATGCGGGAGCGGGCGGCCCAACGTAGGCGTTGTGCCACCCGCTCCCTGACATGGTCCCTGACATGATCCCTGCCAGGCGGTTCCTACCTGACGGGCTTGACCGTCGCTTCGTAGGTGAGGATTTCCGTACCGTTGCCCTCTTCGGCGTCGTCCGGCGCCACATGCATGGTCAGGTGGTTGCTGTCCGCCGTGAGCTTGAAGGGGTTCCGGGTGGCGGCGTGGCCGGCCGTGGACCACTTTTGAAACGGCACGTCATGCAGGGTTGCCTTCTTGGCGAGGTCGATCAGGGCCATGCCGCCCAGCTCGTATGCCGCCGTCGTGCCGCCCGCGGCCGGGGTCTGGGGCAGGACGGTAACCCCGGCACACAGCGCCTGGGAGCTGGCTACATACTGGCAGTCCTGGTAATCGATGAAGTGGTTCGGGTTCTGCCAGGTGGCGAGCTGCTTGCCCTTGAGGTTCCACTCCGCGAACCTCCGGGAGCCCCAGGTGTGGCCCACTAGGTGCCCCGTCTGGCGGTCCATGACGACGCCGCCGAAGTGGTCGGGGACCTCGAACTGCTTTTCCGCCTGGAGGGTAGCGGCGTCGACGCGGTAAATGATGGAGCTGCTGTTGGGCCGGTACTGGGCAACGGACACCCAGATGTTCTTTCCGTCGAAGTCCAGTCCGCCGGGGTGGTACATGGCGCCTTCGCCCAGGATGATGTCCTTTTGCAGCTTCCCGGCCTTGTCCATCACAAACAGGTGTCCGACGCCCTTCCCGGCCGTGCGGTCGTACCCGTCGCGCGGGGACGGGTACTTGACGGTGCGTTCCACGATTTCCACGGACGACAGAAAAATGTAGTCGTTCGTGTAGGCGATGCCCTGCGGGTGGTGTGTGGGGAATTCCAGCTTCAGCTTGCCCGTCAGTTCCCAGCTGGTGGTGCGGTCAACGGCCTTGAAACTGTCGGCCAGGACAGAGTCGGCTGCGGTGCTGTCATTGGTGCCGGACCGGGGTGCCGCCTGGGCGGCGATTCCGCTGCCGGCAGCGAGGATGATGACGGCCGCTGCGGCCGCAAGGAGGCCGCGGGTACGTGTCGGGCTCATGGGGGTGCCTTTCAGGAACGTGAGTAGCTCTTGGGGAGCTTCAAGGAGTGCTCGGTCATGACGTCGCGGAGGCGGTCGGGATAGTCGGTGATGATCCCGTCGACGCCTGTGGAGAAGAGCGCGCGCATGGTCGGCTTGTCGTCCACGGTCCACGGAATGACCTGCATTCCCGCGTCGTGGGCCCGTTCGACCATGTCAGAGGTGACGTAGGGGGTGTACCCGGCGTCCTCCACGGTCCCGTTCTGGGGTGTTCCGTGGACAGGGGAGATGGCGTCGAATCCCAGGTGGGACGCTGCCGCCACGAGGTCTCCGTCAAAATCGTCCGCGTCGATGCCGCCGAGCCATGGCGAGCTGCCGGGCTGGCCGGCCTGGAGGAAGTCCTTGTTGGTCAGGGCGACGGTGCGGATGTGGGGGTCCGTCTCCTGGACGAGGCGCAGTGTGCCCCAGTCAAAGCTCTGGACGGAGGCGCGGTGCTGCATGTTGGCGGCCTTTATTTCCTTCAGCGCGACGGCCACGAACTGTTCGCGGGGAGCCGTCTGCTCCGGAGCGCCGGCCTCGACTTTCGTTTCGATGTTGAATTTCACCTGGCTGGCCCCGTACGAGTCCACAAGCGCGAACACTTCCGCGAGGGTGGGCATCGTTTCCCCGGGCGCGGCCTGCTGCCCGGGGAACTGGGGGAGGGTGCGGCTTCCGCAGTCGAGGGTGCGGACCTGGCTGAAGGTCAGGTCTTTGACGTATTTCCCGACGTACGGGAACTGGGGGTCCCCGGGCGTGACAGGGGCGGTGTCAGAGCACTTCATTCCGCTGATCTTGCGGTCGTGCGTGACGACTTCGCGGCCGTCCTTGGTGATCTGCAGATCAAGTTCAAGAGTGGTCACGCCGGTTTTGAGAGCCTTGGCGAACGCAGGAAGGGTGGACTCGACCGTCAGCCCCAGTCCGCCGCGGTGGGCCTGCAAGTCAAAGTGGTTGTCGCTGCCGTTCGGGTTGGTGTCGGCAGCCTGCGCCGGCAGGGATGTCCCCAGCGCCAGTCCGGTGCACATGGCGGCCGCGGTCAGCAGCTTCGCGTAGTTCATCTGTTGTCTCCAAGTTGGTGTCATGCCCGTTATGAGCACCATCCAGTCTGGGCAGTTCGCGGAAACCGGCGGTGCCGCACCGGTGGAGAGCAGATGACGGACCGGTGAACGCAGTCCGGGCGGGCAGCATGCGAAGAGCCCCGCACTGGCTGAGGCGAGTGCGGGGCTTCCCCCCAGGTACATCACGGCTGTGTCCATCGCGATGCCCGTACTTGGAGGTTAGGAGAACGCGGGGACAACCGGATCCAACGCACGCTGAACATCTGGTGAAAATTTGCCGGTGGCTGTCGCACCGTTCATTCGTTCCTGGCTGGCCTGGCACCCCGGAAGACGAGCTGCACGGCCCCCCGGACCCGGGCACGCGTCTCGGCCGGATCGGAGGGCGCCCGGACCACGAACTGGTAGTAGTACAGGCCGTTGATGAGGTCGATGACTGCCTCGACGTCAACTGACGGGTCGATCTCGCCGGTGGCGACGCCCCGCCGGATCTCCTCGGCAACCGGTTCACGGCGCCGGGCGACGTGGCGGTTCCAGGACAAGGCCCGCAGTTCCTCGTTCTCCAGGCCCATGGCCACGCGCTTCTTAACGAGGGTGCTGACGCGGCCCTCGACGGCCAGCGACGCCTGTTCGTAGCTGTTGAGGATCGTCTCCAGGCTGGTGTTCCCGGGAATCAGCTCGACGTCGGACCGCACGCTGTCCAAGGCTGCAGCGAGCAGCTCTTCCCGGCTGGCCCAGCGCCGGTAAACGGCGGCACGGCTGACGCCCGAACGCTCCGTGATGGCGGAGATGGTGACGTCCTTGGTGTCCCCCTCGAGGAGCAGGTCCACCGTGGCCGAGAGGACCGCCGCCTCCAGCGAGGTGTCCCGCGGCCGGCCTGGCCGGCGGGCTGCCAGCGTGTCAGTCACGGGCATCCACCAGCCGCCCGCGCAGCAACGTGATCACGGAATCACTTAGTCCCGCGCGGCGGACGGGCTCCGCAACGCTGCCGTGCCGCCCCACCAGGATCCGCTGCATGGCATCCATCGAGGCCGCGTGTGCCCCCATCATGGCGCCCTGGTGCTGGCCCGCGGTCAGCTGCGTTTCGGGGATAAGCTGCCCGAGGATCGCCCGGAGCCGCGGGTAGAGGCGCGGCAGCCGGGTGGCCGTTGCGGCGTAGTCGGCGGAAACGGTTTCCGTGGCGGCTCCCAGCAGGGAGAGCACGACGGCGGCGAAGACTCCCGTGCGGTCCTTGCCTGCCGCGCAGTGAAAGACGGTGGCGCCGTCGTTCATCGCCACAAGCGTGACGCCCACCGCGAGCTGGCGGGCCTGGGACTCCACGAGATCTGCGTACCAGGCGCCTACCAGCTCCGGCGTTGCCGAGGCGGACATGAGCTCGCGGCTGATGTTTTCGGGCATGGACACCGAAGCGGTCAGGGCAAGGTGGTGGTAGTTGACGCCCGGCAGCGTGAGGGGTCCGCGGCCGGTCAGCAGTGCCTCCTCGGGTGAGCGGAGATCGATAACGCTGCGGACGCCGTCGTCGATCATCTGTTGGGCGAAGGCGGCGGGCATCACGGAGACGTCGTCGCTGCGCAGCAGCACACCGGAGCGGGTCACCCCGCCGTCGACAGGCAGGCCGCCGAGGTCGCGGAGGTTGACGGGGGCCAGGTCCGGTTCAGCCGGGTCGAGGGTCAGTGTTTGCGGCATGGGGTTCCTAACTGAGCTTGGCGCGGATGAAGGCGCTGAGTCGGTCGATGATGCTGACCAGGACGATGATGCTGATGATGATGGCGCAGAGGTGGCCGTAGTCGTACATGCGCATGGCGGTGGTGAGTTCCAGGCCGATGCCGCCGGCGCCCACGAGGCCCAGGATGGTGGCGCCGCGGACGTTGCCTTCAAAGAGGAGCAACGTGTAGCTGACCAGCAGGGGAGCGGCCTGCGGGAGGACGGCGTAGGTGATGATCTGGCGTTTGTCCGCACCCACGGCGGTGAGCGCCTCCACCGGCCCTGGCTGCACGGATTCCATGGCCTCGGCGTAGATCTTGCCGATGGATCCCACCGAACCAAGCACGATGGCGAGGATGCCGGCGAACGGGCCCAGGCCCACGGCCGAGACGAACATGAGCGCGTAGATGAGTTCCGGAATCGAGCGCAGCACATTGAGGACGGTCCGGCAGGCAGCGTAGATCCAGCGCGGGGCGATGTTGCTGGAGGCGCCGAAGCTCAGCAGCAGGGACGCGAGCGCGCCGAGCACGGTGCCTACCACGGCCATCTGCAGCGTCTCGATCAGGAGTGTGGCAATGACACCGAACTTGTCGAACGTGGGCGGGAAGAGCCGGGAGAGGAAGTCGCCCATGTTGGGAAAGCCGCTGACCAGTTTGTCCGGGTTGAGGCCTGCGCCGGCACCAGCCCAGACGAGGACGACGGCGATGACCGCCCACAGCGCGGCGCCGCGGGCAGTGGGGAGGCTGAATGGGCGGGAGAGACGGAGCCGGTCGGCTTCCGGAAGCGCGGTGGCTGGCACTCCGGGTTCGGCCGGATAAGTTTCAGTTTGCTGGGCTTCTTCAGTTTTCGAGGAGTTCAGTGTCGGTGCCATAGATCCGGTGCACCTCCTTTTCGGTGATGTGGGCCGCGGGGCCGGCGAAGAGAACCTCGCCGGAGTGCAGGCCGAGGACACGGTCGGCGTAGCGGCGGGCGAGGCCGACGACGTGCAGGCTGACGATGACGGGGATCTGTTCCTGCCGGGCGATGTCGCGCAGCAGGCCCAGGATGTTTCCGGCGAGGCGCGGATCCAGGGAGGCGACGGGTTCGTCGGCGAGGATGAGGCGCGGCTGCTGCATCAGGGCGCGCGCGATGGCGACGCGCTGCTGCTCGCCGCCGCTGAGGCTGCGGCACTGCTGCTTCGCCTTGTGGGCCAGGCCCACGCGGTCCAGCAGGTCCAGGGCCTGAGCCCGCTGGGCTGAGCTGAAGGTGCCGAAGATGTTGATGGGCCCGGAATCGTGCAGTCCGCCGGTGAGCACGTTGGTCAGGGCACTGAGCCGGGGGACCAGGTTGAAGTGCTGGAAGACATGGCCGACGTCGGCCCGGAGTTCCCGTAGTCCTGCCGGTGACTGCCGGAGGACGTCCCGCCCGGCGACGTCGAGCGCGTCAGCGGTGAAGGGGGTGATCCCGGTGAGGGTTTTCATGAGCGTGGATTTCCCGGAGCCGGAATGGCCGAGGAGGGCCACCACTTCGCCGGGACGCACGTCCAGGTCGACGTTGTTGAGGGCAACCTGCTCACCGTACTGGACGCGGAGGCGGCGGCCCACGACGGTAGGGGGTGCCGCCGTCGGGCGTTGCTCCTGTGGTGACGGCAGGGAGCCCGCGGCGGCCGGACGTGTAACGGCTGTGCTGGTCATCGGAGGTCCTCGAGGTCCACGCCGACGGACTCGGCCACGTCCACGAGGGGGGCGTAGGTGCTGAACTCGGGGTCCGTGGTGGGCTCGCCGGTGAGGCCGAGGGTCTTGGCCACCTTCTTGTTGCCGGCCATCAACGCGGGCAGCTTGTCCTTGAGGGCCTGGCGCGCCTGCTCGTCGAGGTCCTTGCGGACCACTACGGAGATGCCGACGGGGATGGGATCGGACTTGGCGATGATCTTCACGTTGTCCTCGGTGAAGACCTTCTTCTCGAGGAAGGTGGGGTACAGCTGGCGGGCGGTGCAGGCCACATCCACGTTGCCGTTCACCATGGCCATGACCGCGGAGTCGTGCGAGCCGGCGAAGGTGCTCTTGTAGTCAGTGCCGTCGGTGAGGCCGGCTTTGGCCAGCAGGGACTTGGGCATGAAGTAGCCGGTGGTGGAGCCGGGGTCCACGAAGGCCACCTGGCGGCCCTTGACGTCGGCCGGGGTGTTGATGCCACTGTCCGTCCGGGTGAGGCAGAAGCTGGCAGGTTCGCTGCTGGCGCCCCAGACCAGGAGCGGGTCCACGCTGTCCGTCTTGTAGGCGAGGGCGGCAGAGAACTGGCTAAGCACGGCCACGTCCACCGAGCCGTTGCGGACGGCCTCCACCACGCCGAGGTAGTCTGCGGGCTGGAGGTTTTTGACAGTGCGGCCGGAGGACTCGCCCACCATCGTGGCGAGGTCTGCCATGATCTGCTGCTCCTCGGGATCGTCGGTGCCCGGGGGCGTGGCGAAGACGAGTTCTTTGGAAGCGGAGTCCGTTCCGGAGGCGGCGCTTGCCCCTCCGGAACATCCGGTGAGGGCGAGCAGGCCGATGAGTGAAGCGGCGGTGATGCCTGCACGTGCGTGCATGGTGGAGCCTTCCGTCAGTGTTGGGGGTGACGGAATTACGAAACCACCGGTATCTGAATCGGAATTACGAGACCGCCATACCTTGAATGGCGCGAAGGTTAATTTCGGTGGTTGGGTCCTGTGAAACCCGACGTAGTAACGGCATATTGACACGCAGATGACCCGGGAATAGCGTCTGCCTTAACGGGGCTTTCCGCCCCGTTTCTAAGTATTTTCGGCGCCGACACCGGGCCGCTTCTGCTTGGCGAGGGCGCCTGCGAGGAGTCCTCATGTCCTGGGAAATGTCCGGAAAGTATGTTGGCAGCTGCAATTGCCAGTTGATTTGTCCCTGCCCGGTCGACGGCGTGCCCACCGGTCCGGACGGCGAATGCCGTGGCGTGAATGTCTTCCATATCGCGAGCGGAAGACTCGATGATACGGATCTCTCCGGCGTCGACTTCGCCTTCTGCAATTGGTTCCCTTCGAACCTCACCGCGGGCGGCTGGAAGGTGGGAGTCGTCGTGGACGATGGCGCATCCGAAGCGCAGGCCAGTGCCTTGGAAAGCATCCTTCACGGCGAGGCCGGCGGCCCGTTCGCGGATTTCGCCGCGCTGTATGGGGAATGGCTGGGCGTGGAGCGCGGAAGCATCACGTTCTCAGAAGGTGACAACCCGGCCGCCTCGGTGGCGGGGCGGGCGAGCTACACATTCGAGCCGCTTCCCGGACCCGGCGGCGGCGTGACCACCGTCAAGAACGCGCTGTTCGGCTTCGCCCCGGAATTCCGGATCGGCAAAGCGCCCGGACACTCGGAGCTCTTCGGGCTCGAGTTCGACGGGGTCTACGGTGAGACCTCGGACTTCACCTTCGCCACTGAGATGGCCGAGGACGCCCCCAGGGGCAGGGTCTGAGCCGGCTGCCCATGCCGCGCAGAAAACTGTTCACGAGAGGCGGCGCGCACGGCCCTGTGCGCGCCGCCGTTTCCGCCGCCGCGCCGTCCGGCTCTTCCGGCGCCGCGTCCCTCCCGAGTGCATCCGCGTCCAGGATCGATGCGCGGGAGGCAGGTCTCATCGCCGTCCTGCTTGGGCTCGCCGCTGCGAGTTGGGTCTTCAATGCGGCGCAGATGGGCGGGATGGACATGGGCCGCTGGACGGACCCCGGCCCGCTGGGTTTCTTCGTCGCGACGTGGGTGGTGATGCTGGCGGCCATGATGTTCCCGTCCGTTGCGCCGATGGTTATTGCCTATGACCGGATACACAGCCACCGACGCCGGACGGGACGCTACGCACCGCCGGGGAGCACCGCCGTCTTCGTGGCCGGTTACCTGGTCTCGTGGACGGCCTTCGGCCTGGTGGCCTACTCGCTCTACGCGTTGGTTGCGGCACAGTCTCCGGGTCTGTTCGCCTCTGACCAGGGAGGCCGCTATCTGGCCGCCGGAGTAATCATGCTGGCGGCTGTCTATCAGCTGACGCCGGCCAAGAACGTCAGCCTGATGAAATGCCGGACGCCCATGGACTTCATCCTGCACCGCATGCGCCACGGGTACGGTGGTGCGCTGCGCATGGGGCTGGAGCATGGTGCGTGGTGCGTCGCGTGCTGCTGGGCACTGATGACGGCGCTGTTCGCGCTCGGTGTGATGAGCATCGGCTGGATGGCGGTGATCGGGGCGTTCATCGCCGGCGAGAAGATGCTCCCGTGGAAACGGCTCGCAAACCGCTCCGTGGCGGTGGCGCTCGCGGTCATTGCCCTGAGTATCGCCCTGACGCCCGCGGCGACGGGCGGGATGGGGATGTAAAACGGCCGCCCCCACAGGGGGCGGCCGCCGTCGTACTTCCTAAAGGGTGACGATCAGCTGTTGAGCGCGTACGGCTTCGGGAGCTTGAGGCCGCGCTGGTCCATGAGGGTTCGCAGGCGGGTGGGGTAGTCGGTGATGATGCCGTCCACGCCGAGGTCCATCAGGCGGGCCATGTCCGCGGTGGTGTTGACGGTCCACGGGATGACGGGCAGGCCGAACTCGCGGGCTTCGGCGATCATCTGCGGGGTGACGGAGCGGAAGGCTGGGGAGATGATGTCGTAACCCTGCGCCTTGGCGGCCTTGGCGAGGGAACCGTCATAGTCGTCGATGTCGATGCCGCCGAGGTTCGGGCTGGCGCCGGGCTTGCCGACCTCGAGCCAGGCGTCGCCGCTGGAGAGTGCCACGAGGGGGAGCTGGGGTGCGATCTTCTTGGTGAAGTTGAGCGAGGACCAGTCGAAGGACTGCACGGTGGTGCGGTGGGAAATGCCGGCCTTGTAGATCTCGATGACCACGGCCTTGGTGAGCGCCAGCATGCCTTCGCCGCCGGCCTGACCGTCCTCCACCTTGGTCTCCACGTTGAAGCGGACCTTCCTGGCGTTATGGCTGGCTGCCAGGTCGTAGACGTCCTTGAGCTCGGCGATCTTATTGCCTTCGATTACGTCCTGCTCCGGGTAGCCGGGCAGCTGCATGTAGCCGCAGTCCAGGGTCTTGATCTGCTCGAGCGTCAGGTCCGCGACGCGGTCGCCCACGTAGGGGAATTCGGCGTCGCCGGGGACGGCCGGGTCGGTGTCGCGGCACTTGGTCGCCTGGATGGCGTCGTCGTGCCAGACCACCACGCGGCCGTCCTCGGTCAGGTGCGTGTCCAGCTCCAGCGTGGTCACGCCCAGCTCCAGGGACTTAGCGAAGGCCGCCAGGGATTCCTCGGTCCATTCCCCGCGGCCCCCGCGGTGGGACTGCAGGTCAAACGAGCCGTTGCGTTCGCTGGTCTTGACGGCGTTGGTGTCCGACGACGGTACGGTTCCCGCAGCGTTCAACGACGGCGTGCCGGCCTCCGCGGCCGGGGCGGCGACGGCGGGGCTCGCCATGGCGGCGATGAGCGCGGCGGCGGCCGCGGCGGTCAGGACTGTGCGCATGGTGATGGTTCCTCCCGGATGACGGTGGTCGGCGCTGAGCCGCCGACCCGTCCACCGTAGGAAGGCCAGATGGACAGCCGTGTGCGGGGAGCTTGATGGGAGGTTAACAGGTCTGGCAACTGCAGCCGGTCGCCGCCACGACCCCGTACCCGTGCTGACGGTTGTAGCCGCGGATTTCTCTCGTATCGAGGGCACACATAAAGGAGAGACTTGCCGCGGTGACGGCCTGGCCGGGGACGAGGACGGGAAAACCCGGGGATACGGGGTGACGAATCCGGCTGAGATCATTTCCTCTCCCGCGCTCACCCGGCGGGCGGGCTCATGGGGTGTGAGATGGAAAACTGCGTCGGACTGATATGTATCGAAATAAGCGGCAAGTTTGACGGGGACTTCGATGAGGTAGGCCACTGCGCTGCGTGATGTTCCGATGTTGATCATGAGCAGAACGCTGTTCCGTGACGTTTTATTGACTTGGATGCCGAACCGATCCATCAGGTGCAGGTGCCAGCAGTGGGTGGCGGGCGACGGCCTGGGCGATGCTGATGGCAAGGTCGGCTTGTCGCTGCACGAGTTCGTATCCCTCGAGCAGCCGGCAGACACTGCTGGGCGTTCCCACGGCGTGCTGTGTGACCGCAGCGGGCGGAGAGCTCTCAGCGGAACCAGCGTTGAGAAGAGGCCGAGGGAGGCGGCGGCGTTGCCAATGATCGAGCTTGTCGAAAGCCTCGATCCCGACAAGCTCGATCAGCGGTGTGCTGGTTAGTTTGTTTCGTTCATGGGGATGCGGACGCCGCGTTCCTTGGCGACCTCGAGGGCGCGGTCGTAGCCGGCGTCGGCGTGGCGGATGACGCCCATGCCGGGGTCGTTGGTGAGGAGGCGTGCGAGTTTTTCGGCGGCGAGGTCGGTGCC
>NZ_JBDGML010000121.1:0-15728 GCF_057655195.1 Arthrobacter sp. Soil_N43 | reverse complement strand
CGGCGGCGGTGAACGCTGCGACGGCGCCGGCTTCGTTGATGCCGGGGTGGATCAGCTGGCCCTGCGCGGATTCCTTGTAGGCCAGGACCAGGTCGCGGTCCACGGACAGGTAGTTCTGGCCGCCGGGGTTGTAGATCTTCGCCGTCGGGAAGAACGCATCCATGCCAAAGGTCCGTGATTCGTCCGGCACGATGGGAACAATGCGGTGCCCGAACTTCTTGTCGCGGAGCAAGTCCTTCAGGAGCCGGACGAACGCCATGGTCGTTGCGGCCTGCTGCTTGCCCGAACCGCGCTTGGAAACGTCGAAGGTCTTGGCGTCCGGCAATTCAACAGGGGCGTGCTGTGGACGGCGCTCGGGCGTGAAACCGCCCAGTGCCTTCCGCCTCTCAAGGAGGTAGGCCATTTCAGGGGCATCCCACCCCGGGTGGTAGTACGGCGGGCTGTAGGGATCCTCTTCCAGCTGGGCATCGGAAATGGGAATCCTGAGGTAGTCCCTGAATTCCTTCAGGTCATCGAGGGTGAGTTTCTTCATCTGGTGGGTGGCGTTGCGGCCTTCGAAGTGCGGGCCGAGTCCGTAGCCCTTGACCGTTTTGGCCAGGATCACGGTGGGCTTGCCCTTGAATTCGGTCGCTGCCTTGTACGCGGCGTAGACCTTGCGGTAGTCGTGGCCGCCGCGCTTGAGGTTCCAGATCTGGTCATCGGTGAGGTCCGCGACCATGTCCTTGGTCTGCGGGGTCTTCCCGAAGAAGTGTTCGCGGACGAACCCGCCGGATTCGGCCTTGTAGGTCTGGTAGTCCCCGTCCGGGGTTTCGTTCATGATCTTCACGAGCGAGCCGTCGGTGTCGCGGGTGAGCAGGTCATCCCACTCCCGGCCCCAGACGACCTTGATCACGTTCCAGCCCGCGCCGCGGAAGAACGCCTCGAGTTCCTGCATGATCTTGCCGTTGCCGCGCACCGGCCCGTCCAGGCGCTGGAGGTTGCAGTTGATCACGAAGTTCAGGTTGTCCAGGTTCTCGTTCGCGGCGAGCTGGAGCAAGCCGCGGGACTCGGGCTCGTCCATTTCCCCGTCACCGAGGAACGCCCAGACCTGCTGGTCGGAGGTGTCCTTCAGGCCGCGGTTGTGCAGGTAGCGGTTGGACTGGGCCTGGTAGATCGCGTTCATCGGCCCGATGCCCATCGACACGGTGGGGAATTCCCAGAACTCGGGCATCAGCCGCGGGTGCGGGTAGGAGGAGAGGGCGTGGCCTTCCTTGGACTTTTCCTGCCGGAAGCCGTCCAGGTCCTGCTCGGTCAGCCGGCCTTCCATGAACGCCCGGGCGTACATCCCGGGGGAGGCGTGGCCCTGGAAGAACACCTGGTCCCCGCCGCCGGGATGGTCCTTGCCGCGGAAGAAGTGGTTGAACCCGACCTCGTACAGCGTCGCGGCCCCGGCATAGGTAGAGATATGCCCGCCCACGCCGATGTTCGGCCGCTGGGACCGGTGCACCATCACCGCCGCGTTCCAGCGCATGTACGCCCGGTAGCGGCGCTCGAACTCCTCGTTGCCCGGGAACTCCGCTTCCTGGTCCACCGGGATGGTGTTCACATAATCCGTGGTGGTCACCATCGGAACCCCGACGCTCTGCGCGCCGGCACGCTGCAGGAGACTGCGCATGATGTATTGGGCACGCTCGGTGCCCTGTTCCCTGATCAGCGCATCCAGGGACTCAACCCATTCGGCGGTCTCTTCCGGATCACGATCAGGCAGCTGGTTAGTCAACCCGCTGAGGATATGGGAGGTATCTTCTCCTGCAGCCACGGCAGCCTCGTTTCATCTTTGAATGTTGGGCTCATGTTTTCGTATTGTGAGAAAACATTCTTGCTATTCGAGATTAGGCAGTGTGCGGTGCCGCGGTCAAGGTGTACCGGGCCGTCGCCCCCGCCGGGTGCGCCGGAACGCCAACCTCCCAATTGTGACTGCCGCGGCAACCGCAGCACCCTTGACCGCCACGTGATTCAGGTCATAAAGTTATTCCACTCTTCAAAACGTAATTTCCACTAGATGGAAATAGGCTTCACCGGAGGCATCGACCTCCGTCACACCCCATCCCAAGAACTGGAGATCCAGATGCAGACGACCCCATCAGTCGGCGTCGAAACGGCTCCCGTCCCGACAGAGTTGTCGGGCCAGCCGGTCCATCCCGCAACGGGCATTGACGCCCTGTGTGAAACAGCGAGCGCCGCCTCAGGGCGCACCATCAGCCCCAGCCTCTACAACATCGACCTTGCCCCGACCAAGCGGGAAGGCCGCCGCTGGACCAGTTACAGCATCTTCACGCTGTGGGCCAATGACGTCCACAGCCTCGGGAACTACGCCTTCGCCATCGGCCTCTTCGCTCTGGGCCTGGGCGGCTGGCAGATCCTCCTGGCGCTCGGCGTCGGTGCCGTCCTGCTGTTCGCACTGCTGAGTTTCTCGGGCTTCATGGGCGTCAAGACCGGTGTGCCGTTTCCCGTCATGAGCCGCATCAGTTTCGGCATCAGGGGAGCCCAGATCGCCAGCCTCCTGCGCGGGGCCGTGGCCGTGGCCTGGTTCGGCATCCAGACCTACCTCGCGTCCGTGGTGCTCCGCGTCATGCTCGTGGCCATGGTTCCTTCCCTGAAGGAGCTTGACGCCAACTCCATTCTCGGGCTGTCCACGCTTGGCTGGATTGCCTTCGTGTTCCTCTGGATTGTCCAGCTGGTCATCGTCAGCTTCGGTATGGAAATGATCCGCAAGTACGAAGCCTTCGCCGGCCCCGTCATTCTCGTGACCATGGCCGCCATCGCCATCTGGATTTTTGCCGAGGCCGGCGGCTCCATTGCCTGGGCATCAGACAATGCACTCGAGGGCGCGGACATGTGGCGCACCATCTTCGCCGGAGGCGCACTCTGGGTCTCCATCTACGGCACCTTCGTTCTGAACTTCTGCGACTTCACCCGGTCCGCCGTCTCAAAGAAGGCCGTGGTGCGCGGCAACTTCTGGGGCATCCCGATCAACATGCTCCTTTTCGGCGCCATCGTGGTGGTCATGGCAGGCGGCCAGTTCAAGATCAACGGGTCGGTCATTGAGAGCCCCTCGGACATTGTCCAGACCATTCCGAACACGCTCTTCCTCGTGCTGGCCTGCCTCGCGCTGCTCATCCTGACCATCGCAGTGAACCTGATGGCCAATTTTGTGGCCCCGGTCTATGCCCTGACCAACCTCTTCCCGAAGCGCCTGAACTTCCGCAAGGCGGCATGGGTCAGCGGGACGATCGGACTCATCATCCTGCCGTGGAACCTGTACAACAATCCGCTCGTGATCGTGTACTTCCTGGGCGGCCTCGGAGCCCTGCTCGGCCCGCTGTTCGGCGTCGTCATGGCCGACTATTGGCTGCTGCGCCGCGGCCGGGTCAACGTGCCCGAGCTCTACACGGATGAGCCCTCCGGGGCCTACTACTACAGGAGGGGCTTCAACCCGAGGGCGATCATCGCCATGGTTCCCGCGGCCGCCGTCGCACTCCTGATCGCTTTCGTTCCGGCGCTGGGCGCCGCCGCCCCGTTCGCCTGGTTCTTCGCGGCCGGCATCGCCGCGGTGCTGTACTTCGTCATCGCCGACCGCTCGCAGCGGCTCGAAGATGTTGACGGCGAAGCCATCGCCGTGGCGAGCACCCACTGACGTGAACCCAGACCTTTCCACACCGAAAGCCGAGGCAACCATGCGCATCCTTGTCGCGAACGTGAACACCACCCAGTCCATGACCGATTCCATCGCTGCCCAGGCCCGCAGCATCGCTGGGCCTGGAACGGAGATCATCGGCGTCACGCCGCGGTTCGGCGCGGATTCCTGCGAAGGCAACTTTGAAAGCTACCTCGCGGCGATCGCCGTCATGGACCGGGTGGTGAACTATCCGGAGCCTTTCGACGCCGTCATCCAGGCAGGCTACGGGGAGCATGGCCGCGAGGGGTTGCAGGAACTCCTGGATGTGCCGGTTGTCGACATCACCGAGGCCGCGGCCAGCACGGCGATGTTCCTCGGGCACAAGTACTCGGTGGTCACCACGCTGGACCGTGCCGTTCCGCTCATCGAGGACAGGCTGAAGCTGGCCGGCCTGGACGCGCGCTGCGCCTCGGTGCGCGCCAGCGGCATGGCGGTCCTGGAACTGGAGGAGGAACCGGAGCGCGCCGTCGAGGCCATCATCGAACAGGCTCTCCTGGCCGTCCGCGAGGACAAGGCCGAGGTCATCGTGCTGGGCTGCGGCGGGATGGCCGGCCTGGATGAACAGATCCGGCAGCGCGCCGGCGTCCCCGTGGTCGACGGCGTGGCGGCTGCGGTCACCATCGCGGAATCGCTCGTGCGGATGCGGCTCTCCACCTCCAAAGTGCGGACCTATGCCACGCCGCGGCCCAAGACCGTCATAGGCTGGCCACTGGTGGCAGCGGATGTTCCCGCCGCCCAGTAATCCAGGAGCCCACAGGAGTACCGCATGACCGAAACGCTGCCGGCCGCAAAGCGACAGCCCGGACCCGTCGCCGTCGTCACCGGGGCCGGTTCCGGCATTGGCCGGGCGGTCGCCCGCCAGATGCTCGCGGCAGGTTACCGCGTGGCTCTGGCCGGCCGACGCGAGGCGCAGCTGCACGAAACGGCGGACGGTCACCCGGAGGCGCTGGCAGTGCCGTGCGACGTCACCGTGCCCGACGACGTCGAACGCCTTTTCGCCGCCGTCCTCCAGCGGTGGGGGAGGGTGGATGTGCTGTTCAACAACGCCGGCGTGTTTGGCCCCGCGGCCTCGGTGGACGAGATCAGCCTCTCGGACTGGGAAGCCACCGTTGCCGTGAACCTGACCGGCTCGCTGCTGTGCGCAGGCGCGGCCGTCCGCGCCATGAAGGCACAGCATCCGCGGGGCGGACGCATCATCAACAACGGGTCCATCTCGGCGCATTCGCCCCGGCCGCGGACCGTGGCCTATGCCGTCACCAAGCACGCCATGACGGGCCTGACCAAGAGTATCGAACTCGATGGCCGCGCCTTTGGCATCACCTGCGGCCAGATCGACATCGGCAACACCGCCACCGACATCATGGACACCATCGGCGTCGGCTCCGGTGCGCTCCAAGCGGACGGCACCCGCAAAGTCGAGCCCATGTTCCCCGTGGAGGACGCGGCGAGGGCCGTCCTGATGATGGCCGGAATGCCGGCATCGGCCAGCGTGGGCTCCGTGGTCATCACGGCAGCCGGCATGCCGTTCATCGGCCGCGGCTAGCAAGCGAACCAGCCTTTTCCGCCGCGTCTTCGGACAGCTGCCCGCCCGGGATTCCGGGTGCCGCTGTCCGAAGACGCGGCGGTTTCTGCATGCCTTCGAATCGCCACACTATTCCGCAATATGGAAGTCAAATATCCCCTTGCGGAATAGTGTGAGCGGGGTTACGTTTGAACCAGACCCCGATTTCCGGGGCTGTCCCCGATTGAATAGGTACAGATCAATGAAGATCCCAGATTCCTCGGCGCTGAAGGCGAGTTCGGCGCCGTCGAAGAAGAAGCCCCTGTACAGGTCGCTCTTCTTCCAAATTCTGATCGCCGTCGTGGCAGGTGTTCTCATAGGGCATTTCTGGCCGGACCTTGGCTCCCAGCTGAGGCCGCTCGGAGACGGCTTCATCCAGCTCATCAAGATGATCATCGCGCCGCTGATCTTCCTGGTGATCGTTACCGGGATATCAGCCGTAGGCGACGTCAAGGCGGTCGGAAGGGTAGGGGTCAAGGCACTTCTGTACTTCACAGCGGCCACACTCTTCGCCCTGGTCTTCGGACTGGTCGTGGGCAACGTTGTTCAGCCGGGCGCCGGCCTGAACATCGATCCGAGCACGCTCTCCCAGGAGGCGCTGGACGCAAAGACCGGCCATGCCGCTCCCAAGGACGCTGCGGCGTTCATCCTGGACATCATCCCCACCAGCGTCATCGGCGCCTTCGCGAGCAACAGCCTGCTGCAGGTCCTCTTCTTCTCGGTCTTCTTCGGGGCGGCGATCGTCGTCATCGGCCGGGACCGCTGCATGCCCGTTGTCAGCCTCATGGAGACCGTCCTCGAACTGATCTTCAAGATCATGTCCTGGATCATGAAGGTGGCCCCGATCGGTGCCTTCGGTGCCATGGCCTTCATTATCGGCCAGTACGGTCTCGAGACGCTCAGCACCTACGCGTGGCTCATTGCCGCCTGCTACGGCGCGGCCATCGTCTTCATCGGGCTCCTGTTCCTGGTGGCGTGGGGGTTCGCCCGCGTCCCGCTCTGGCAGTTCCTCAAGTACACCCGTGAGGAGTTCCTGCTGGCCCTCGGCACGGCGTCCACCGAGGCCGTCATGCCGCGCATCATGACCAAGCTGACGAACGCAGGCTGCTCCCGGGCCACCACCGGCCTGGTGGTGCCCACCGGCTATTCCTTCAACCTCGACGGCGCCGCGATTTACCTGTCGATTTCGCTGCTCTTCCTGGCGCAGGCGTTCGGCCACAACCTGGACCTGGGGCAGCAGCTGGCGGCACTCGGCGTCCTGCTCCTGACCTCCAAGGGCATGGCCGGCGTTCCCGGATCGTCCTTCCTGGCTCTCTCCGCCACCGCCGCCGCGCTGGGAATTTTCCCCGTGGCCGGCGTCGCCCTCCTGCTGGGTGCGGACCGCCTGATGGACTCCATGCGCGTGGTGGTCAACCTCCTCGGCAACTGCGTGGCGACGTTCGTGGTGTCCAAATGGGAAGGCCAATTCGACCGCAGTGTCATGGTCCGGGCGTTCCGCGGCGAGATCACCAACCACGACTCCGCCATCATGCTCGGCGTCGAGGACGACTTCGAGGACCAGGAGCTCGAGCGGATCAGCGGCGGCGGCCAGCCCTCACCCAAGTTCCGCGGCGGCCCGAATCCGGAGGACATCCCCGAGTTCCAGATGACCAGGGCCGCAACCTCCACAGGAAGCTCGGCGGCCATCCACCACGAATAGCTGCCCGGCCCTTGCCCGCAGCCAGACCCCGTTCCGGAAACCCCGGGGCGGGGTCTTTGCGTTTCCCGTGCCCGCGGCCTGACCCCCTAAACTGGCGCCATGACTTTCCCCCAGGCTGTCCTGTCGTTCGCCGCTGTGGCAGGTCTCCTGACCCTTGTCCCGGGCATCGACACCTCCATCGTGCTGCGGGCCGGACTCACCCGCCGCCGCGCCGCGGCCTTCGCCACGGCAGCTGGCGTCTGCTGCGGTGCGCTCGCATGGGGAGCAGCCGCCGCCGTCGGCGCCTCGGCGCTGCTGGCCGCATCCGACATCGCCTACCGTGCGTTAACGCTGGCGGGGGCCGCGTACATGGCCTGGCTTGGAGCATCCCTGATCTGGAAGACGATCAGCCGCAAGGGTGCTGCCGGTCCCCATCTGCCCGCGGATCCGGCCCCTGCCCACGACGGCACGCTGTGGGGCTCCTGGCTGAAGGGGGCAGCCACCAACCTGCTCAACCCCAAGGTCGGTGTGTTCTATGTTGCGACCATCCCGCAGTTCATTCCCGCCGGGATGTCCCCGTTGGCCATGGGGCTGCTGCTGGCTGCGGTGCATGGCGTCATGGCCATGTGCTGGTTCGCGCTGATCATCATAGGCACCGGCTTTGCCTCGAAGTGGCTGCGCAGCCCGCGGTCCATCAGCATTATCGACCGCATCACCGGAACAGTGCTCATAGGCTTTGGCGCCCGGCTGGCACTGGAGCCGCACTAGTCAGAGCGGCAGCAGCGCGGAGAGGTCCGCGCGGAGGCCGGAAGCCGCGACGCGCCCGGCGTCCACCGCATCCGTCCAACTCAACGTGCCGGTCACCATCGCCAGCCAGGTGGCGGCGTCGCACTCGATGACGTTCGGGGGAGTGCCGCGCGTGTGGCGGGGACCTTCCACGCACTGCGTGACGCCGAACGGCGGCACCCGGACCTCCACCGAGTTGCCCGGTGCCCGGGCGGTGACCTCCTCGAGGGAGTAGCGCACCGCCGTCGCGATCACGGAGCGGGGCACGGGAGCGTCCGACGGCGCGTGGCCTGCGTCCTGCCACGTTGCCAGTGCCGCTTTGCCTGCGTCGATGTCAATTCTGCGCCGCGCAACAGCCACGCTGCCTCCTTTGGTGCTGTGGAATGTGGTGCTGAGGGGAGTAAGAATTAGTCCAGCAGTGCCGAGACTGCGTGGCCCAGGCGGATCTTTCCTACCGGACGCCCGCCGCCGAGGACCGGCTCAACCACCTTCTCCAGGACACTGGACACTCCCGGGATGTCCACCGCGCCTACTGCCGCAAGGAGGGTCAGCCCCACAAGGGAGGTGGCCCGCAGGTTGCCGTCCAGCACCTTCACCGCCGCGGAGACACCCTGCGGCGTCGCCAGCACGAGCACGCCCTCGGCGCCGATCTTGGCAATGACGTCCAGTTCCTCCATGACGATGGTGTTGGCTTCGCCCTTGCCCTGGACGGCCCACGGATAGTCCAGCATGGACGTGGCGATCGTGGCGGCGCGGGCGTTGGAGTTCTTGTCGCCCG
This sequence comes from Arthrobacter sp. Soil_N43, assembly GCF_057655195.1. Taxonomy (NCBI): domain Bacteria; kingdom Bacillati; phylum Actinomycetota; class Actinomycetes; order Micrococcales; family Micrococcaceae; genus Arthrobacter; species Arthrobacter sp. Soil_N43. Next base: position 7,207 of record NZ_JBDGML010000121.1, on the reverse strand, counting down.
GCGCCTTTCCGAGCCGGGAGTAAGCCCGGGCCAGGCCCGTCAGGGAAATGGCCGCCACCGGGGCGCCGCAGCCGTCGATGCCGAGGTGGGCGATCTTCTCCTCCGAGTATTCCTCGATGACGGAGCGGATGCGCTGCTGCAGCGGATGGTTGGGTTCGAGGTAGCTGTGCGTGTCCCAGCCGTTCTCCGTGCACGCCCACAGGAAGGCGGCGTGCTTGCCGGAGCAGTTGAAAGCCAGGCGGGACTTGCCCTTCTCGGTGCGGGTGAGCCAGGTCCGGGCCGTTTCATCCTGCGGCCAGGCCTCCGGGCACTGCAACTGGTTCTCCTTCACGCCGGCGGCTTTGAGCATTCCCTCCACGACGTCCATGTGGTCCAGCGACCCGGTGTGGCTGGCGCAGGCAAGCGCCACCTGGGCGCCGCGGAGCGGTACGCCGGCCTGCATGGAGGCCAGGGCCTGCAGCGGCTTGAGCGTGGACCTGGCAAGGATCGGCGTGGTGATGTCTCCGAGTTCCGTGACCACGCTGCCGTCCCCGGCCAGGACCACGGCGGCTCCGATGTGCCGGGATTCGATGAAGCCGCTCCGTTCAATGACCGCGAGCTCGACGGCGGACTCCACGGTGAACGTGGCATGCGGATTTAGGGGCATGGCCCCAGTCTATGGTGCCGGATTGGCATTACCCTCGAAGCCTTCCGGCAGGCCGCCATGGTCATGGGGTTTCCGGCGCACTACTCGACCGTGACCATGACGGACTGCCATCCGGAGGCACCGTCGGGCACGGGATCGGCGCGCTTTTCGGTCTGGACCTCGCCCGTTCCGTCCGTTGCGCGCACCTTGATGTAGTGGGCTCCCGGCTTGGCATCCCAATCGAAGGACCACTGCCGCCACGTCACCACTGAGGCTTCCTCGGAGAGCACCGCGGGCGCCCACTCGCCGTCGTCGATCTGGATCTCCACCTTGCTGATGCCGCGGGTCTGTGCCCAGGCCGTCCCTCCGACCGCCACCCGCCCGGCCTTGACCACGGCGAAGGGCTTCGGCACCTCCACCCTGGCCATGGTCTTGATGGGGCCGCGTTCGGACCAGCCGCGCTGCGTCCAGTACGCCTGGCTGTCGGCGAAGCGCGTGACTTCGAGGTCCACCACCCACTTGGTGGCGGACACGAAGCCGTACAGCCCGGGGACCACCATGCGCACGGGGTACCCATGTTCCAACGGCAGTGGCTCGCCGTTCATGCCGATGGCCAGCATGGCGTCGCGGTCGTCCTGCAGGACCTCCAGCGGCGTTGAGGCACTGAACCCGTCGATCGAGGTCGAGAGCACCATGTCCGCCCCGTCCTTGGGCCGGGCGCGGCTGAGGACGTCACGGATGGGCAGCCCCAGCCATTTGGCGTTCCCGGCGAGATTGCCGCCCACCGGGTTGGAAACACAGGTGAGGGTCACATGGGACTCGATCAGGTCGGCGTCGAGCAGGTCCTGGTAGGTCAGCCGGATTTCCTGCTCCACCAGTCCGTGCACCCGCAGCTCCCATTCGTCGGCATTGATTTCCGGAACGCTCAGGGCAGTATCGATCCGGTAGAAATCGCCGTTCGGTGTCAGCCAGGGCGTGACGCCGGCGGTGGCGGACTGCAGGCCGGCCGGAAGGGCCGGGGCGGCCTTCGCCGGCACCGGCAGCCGCAGCGACGCCCGGGCCTGGGCCACATTGCTGCGCGCGGCGCTGAGCAGCCGGCCCCCTGTGGCGGCGATGCCGGCGGCGGCCGCGGCAACGGCGGTGGAGGCGAAGAACGCCCGCCGGGAGGTGGCCGGGCGTTCGGGCTCCTTCGCTGCGACGTCGGCCGGGGCGTCCGGAAATGGCTGCAGCCGCCACAGCCGGGAGACCAGAAGCCGCAGGACGGCAAGCCCGGCAAATGTTCCGAGCAGGGTGGGAACGGCATCCAACGGCTTCACGCCGGCCCGCGTCACCACGCTCGCCACCATCACCGCGCCCATCAGCATCACCCCGGCCACGCCCAGCGCCCATTTCCGGTACGCCACCACGCCCAGCACGCACGCGAGCACGAAGATGGTCAGGCCCATGCCCACGAACAGTGCCGCCTTGTCGCCTGTGCCGAACGTGGCAATCGCAAAGTCCTTCAGCCATGGCGGCGTGAAGTCAATGAAAGTGGAGCCCAGGGCAAGGACAGGAGTCGCCCGGGCGGTAAAGAACGCCCCGATCAGTTCCGCAGCGGAAAGAACGACGGCGGCCGCCGCCACGCCAGCCAGCGCCGCCAGCGCGGTGGGACCGTTAAGCCACTTCATCAGTTTCCTCATGCCGTTGGTTCGTAGCCGCGGGTCCCCGGGATGGTTCCTTTGCCGTCCCGACGCCCGCGCCGACATAGCTTAGGAGCCCGGGGCGTCCACAAAGTACGCTTGGAGACTGTGAAGGTACTCGTCATTGGCCCCGGTGGCCGCGAACACGCCATTGTCCGTTCCCTGCTTGCAGACCCCAATGTTTCCGAAGTCCATGCGGCACCGGGCAACGCCGGCATCAGCAGGCTTGTGCCCACGCACGCCATCGACGGGAATGATCCGGATGCCGTGGCGGCGCTCGCCACCCGGCTCGACGTCGACCTGGTGGTCGTGGGCCCCGAGGCTCCGCTGGCCGCCGGTGTTTCCGACGCCGTCCGCGCCGCGGGCATCCCGGTGTTCGGGCCCAGCAAGGCGGCCGCCCAGCTTGAAGCCTCCAAGGCCTTCGCGAAACAGATCATGGCCGAGGCCGGGGTCCCCACGGCCATGGCCCTCGTAGCAAGCAACACCGAGGAAGCCGCAGCGGCCCTTGACACCTTCGGTGCTCCATACGTGGTGAAGGACGACGGCCTGGCCGCCGGCAAGGGCGTGGTGGTCACCAACAGCCGCGACGACGCCCTGGCGCACGCCCAGAGCTGCTTCGATGCGGGGGGAACCGTCGTCATCGAGGAATTTCTGGACGGTCCCGAGGTCTCGGTGTTTGTCCTGTGCGACGGCCGCAATACGGTCGCGCTGTCCCCGGCGCAGGACTTCAAGCGCATCTACGACAACGACGAAGGCCCCAACACCGGCGGCATGGGCGCCTACACGCCGCTGGAGTGGGCCCCCAAGGGCCTGGTCCAGGAGGTCATCGACCGCGTGGCCCAGCCCACCATCACCGAGATGGCCCGGCGGGGCACCCCGTTCGTCGGTGTCCTGTTCGTCGGCCTGGCCCTGACATCCCGCGGCACGCGGGTCATCGAGTTCAACGTCCGGTTCGGCGATCCCGAAACCCAGGCGGTGCTGGCCCGTCTCAAGACGCCCCTCGGTTCCCTGCTCCTGGCAGCCGCCAAGGGCGAACTGGACAAGGCAGAAGAGCTGCGCTGGTCCAGGGAGACTGCCGTCGCCGTCGTCGTGGCGTCCGAAAACTACCCCGACACCCCGCGTACCGGCGACCGTATCCGTGGCCTGAAGAAGGTGGACGAGCTCGACGGCGTGCACGTGATCCATGCCGGAACAAAGCTCGATGACGAAGGCAAAGTGGTCTCGGCAGGTGGCCGGGTCCTCGCCGTGGTGGCGCTCGGCTCCGACCTCGTGGAAGCGAGGGAAAGGGCGTACGACGGCGTGGAGCTGGTCCAGCTCGAAGGCGCCCAGTTCCGCCGGGACATCGGCGGCAAGGCAGCACGCGGTGAAATCAAGCTGGCGGCAGGCAACTCCTCCGCCCCGACAGCAAAGGCATGACCGTGACTGAACCCATCAACACCGCAGACACCCCCAAGCGTGGCCTTGAGACGTCAACCCTGGATCTCCCGGGCTGGAAGCACGTCTACTCGGGCAAGGTCCGCGACCTGTATGAACCGGCGGACGCGTCCATCAACACCCAGTTCGGGCAGGACTGCGTGCTGGTGGTGGCCAGCGACCGGATCAGCGCCTTTGACCACGTGCTCAGCAGCGAGATCCCGGACAAGGGCCGCATCCTGACCCAGCTGAGCCTGTGGTGGTTTGACCAGCTCGACGTTGAGCACCACGTGCTGGCGTCCACCGTGGCGGACGGCGTGCCCGCCGCCGTGGAAGGCCGCGGCATGATCTGCAAGAAACTGGAGATGTTCCCGGTGGAATGCATCGCACGCGGCTACCTCACCGGCTCCGGACTGGCGGAGTACCGGCAGTCCGGCACCGTGTGCAGCATTCCGCTCCCCGAGGGGCTGGTGGACGGCTCCCGCCTCGAGAAGGCCATCTTCACGCCGTCGGGCAAGGCCGCGGTGGGGGAGCACGACGAAAACATCACCTATGACGCCGTCGTGTCCATGGTGGGCGACGACATCGCGGGACGCCTCAGCGAGCTGACCCTGAAGATCTACACCAAGGCGGAGGAGATTGCCCGCGAACGCGGCATCATCCTCGCCGACACCAAGGTGGAGTTCGGATACGACGTGGTGACCGGCACCATCACGCTGGGCGACGAGGTCCTCACCCCCGACTCCTCGCGGTTCTGGGACGCCTCGACCTACAAGCCGGGCCAGGCCCAGCCGTCGTACGACAAGCAGTACGTCCGCGACTGGCTGACCTCTCCCGCGTCCGGCTGGGACAAAGCCGCCAACACGCCGCCGCCGGCACTGCCCGCGGACGTCGTGGAGCGCACCCGGGCACGCTACGTTGAGGCCTACGAAAAGCTCACCGGCCGGAGCTTCTAGCTGGCTTCGGCTGCCTCAGCCCGGCGCTGCGCCAGCCTGATCTCGAGCATGGCGTCCAGGGCCTGCTGCACGCGGTCCTGGGCGCCGGCCGCGCTGAACTCCTTCTGGGCTTCCTGCAGGAGCACGAGCGCTTCCTCGGATTCGCCGGATGCCTTCAGTGACTTGCCCAGCAGGAGGGAGACCTCGCCCGCTGTGTGCTTGGCCAGAGCGGCACGCTCCGCATGAATCTCGCGCAGCTTCTGCACCGCGGCCACGATGTCACCGGTGAGGTAGAGCCAGCGCGCGCGGATGAAAGCCACCTCGAGCTGGTCGGTCTTGTTGCCGCCCACGATGGACAGCGCAAGCTCGGCGCGTTCTATGGCGGACAGCGTTTCGGGCTCGACGATCCCGGACGAGAGCCGGACGGCGGCCGAAGCTTTGTTGAAGCGGGCCCAGAGGTCGATGTCGTTCGCGGGGGAGAGCAGCTTGGCCGCGCGCTCGTGGTGCCTGATCCCCTCGGGGTAGTCGTGACGCATGAACGCGACGTTCCCGATGACCCATGCCACCTCGCCGGCCAGCTGGGACATGGACTGCTCATCCATCTGATCGTTCATGTCCTGGCAGTACGTCCAGGCTTCATCCAGCCGCCCGCTTTCGGCGAGTGCACCGATGAGGGCGCGGAGCGCGCCGATGATCAGGGTGGAACCCTTGGGCAGCTGCGCGCACTGTTCCACGGCCAGCTGTGCATGTTCCACGGCGGCGCCGAGCTGGCCCTGTCCATGGCACAGCGCGGCGAGCATCTGGCGGGCACGCACCCCCAGCCCCGCAGATTCGGTGGCCATGGGGTGCTCCAGCAGGTGCTCCATGATCTTCTGGCACTCCTTGAGCTGGCCCTGCTTCATGAGGCACTCGGCCTGCATGTAAGTCATGTTCCACCAGGCGCTGGTGTTCTTGCCTTCGAGGGCGATCCGGGCAGCCGCGGCGGCATGCTCAGCGGCCAAGGCATAATCACGCAGGTCCCAGGCCTGCCGGGCGTACAGGCCGGCGAGAACGTATTCGGCGTCGCTGACCGAGATGGGCTGGCTCCATGCCTCGAGCGCTTTGGGCGCGAGCTCAAGCCGGCGGGCGAGCTCCTCGATGACGTCCGCTGTGGGTTCCCGGCGGCCGGTTTCCAGCAGCGAGATATAGCTGGGAGAGTAAAGATCCCTGCCCAGTTCCGCCTGGGTCAGGCCACGCTCGAGCCGCTCCGCTCGGAGCTTCTCTCCGAAACCGTTCCCCACGGGATCCTCCTAGTCCGGACAGTGTTCTACGCCAGTGTTGTACGCCATGGTTGACAGCCCCTGTGGAAAACATTTTACAATGTATGTCAACAAGGACTGTGCTGACTAAGTAACGAATCCGACTCGTATTGAGGAACTCACATGTTGAAGAAGATTGCAGCCGCTGCCGCGCTGGCAGGGGCATTCGCATTCTCCGCCACGGCTCCGGCCGTTCTGTCTGCCGGTCCGGCCACTGACAACGCGGGCACAGCCGTTGCCATTGGGAACTGGCCTGATCCAATGAGCGTGGACGGCACGAACTACATGTCGATCGGCAACTGGCCTGATCCGATGTAATAAGGGCTTCCTCAGGAAACCGGGCTCCGGGACATGCGCGAACCATGTCCCGGAGCCATTTCTTTTCACCCGCTGTACTGCGGAACCATAAACTGAACCATCGAAAGATCCATCCAGCTGATTTTCGAGCGAAACGAGGGCACCATGAAACGACGGACCGCCAACGGGCTGCAGCGGGCGTACTTCCTCTGGACCATCGCCGGCACCTCGGTCATCGTGGCGGCGGTTGCCGGGACATCGGTGTTCAGCGTGCTGAGCGGAACGGCCGACGCCGGGTCCCTCGTGTGGGGGATCGTCGGCATTGCGGCGCTACTGGAGGCGCTGGTGCTGTTCGCCGTCGGCCTGCGGCTGCGCCACCGCTATGTGAACACGGTCCAGGGCTATGAGAGCCGCGGCGACTATCTGGAGGATGACGGCTCGAACCGCCCGAGGATTCCGCTGCTGGGAGACGGAGCGGCGCGGCAAAACATCACGAACCAGGGACCCTGAAACCGGAACTCTGGCTGTGAACAGATGAAAAAAGAGGGCCTCCCTGGGGGAGACCCTCTTTCCTTTGGTCGGGATGACAGGATTTGAACCTGCGACCTCTTCGTCCCGAACGAAGCGCGCTACCAAGCTGCGCTACATCCCGATCCGCTGCGAAAGCAACTAAACAAGAATAACGGATGAGAGGGGCACATGCGAAATCGGCGCCGTGCGCGGGATGCTGAAACTCCTGATCTCACACGAGCGAGTCCTTCCACGCACCGTGCAGCCGGGCAAAGCGGCCTCCGCCGCCGATCAGTTCCTCCGGCGTCCCGTCCTCCACCACGCGGCCGTCGTGGACCACCAGCACCCTGTCGGCGGTCTCCACCGTGGACAGCCGGTGCGCGATGATGAGCGCCGTACGCGCCGCGCTGCGGCCGCCGGCGGCCCCGGTCCCGGCGCCGCCGGTGGCAC
>NZ_JBDGML010000120.1:0-11104 GCF_057655195.1 Arthrobacter sp. Soil_N43 | reverse complement strand
TGCCTACCTACGACGCCATCGGCCTGTGGGCGCCCATCCTGCTCGTCGCTGCACGAGTGGTGCAGGGCCTCGCCGCGGGCGGCGAATTCGGCAGCGCCGCGGCGTTCCTCGCAGAGTACTCGCCCAGGAAGCACCGCGGTTTCGGTGTCAGCTGGCTTGAGTTCGGAAGCCTCCTTGGCTTCCTGGCGGCGTCGCTGGTGGTCTTCGTCCTGACCAGCGTCATGGACGCTCAAACCATTGCCGACGGCGGCTGGCGGATTCCCTTCCTGATCGCGGTTCCCATGGGCGTCATCGGGTTCTACATCCGTTCCAAGATCGAAGATACTCCCGAATTCCGCTCACTCGAGCAGCTGGACAACGTCCCGCAGAGCCCGGTCAAAGAGGTGTTCACCCGGCACTGGAAGCAGCTCCTGCAGATGAGCGGCCTGGAAATCATGATGCACGTGACCTTCTACGTGGTGCTCGTCTACCTCCTGACCTACCAGGAAAAGGTCCTGGGGTTCGACGCCGGAACGGCCGCCCTGCTCTCCACCGCCGCGTCCGTGGCCGGGCTCATCCTCGTACCGCTGGTGGGCGCGCTTTCTGACCGGATCGGCAGAAAGCCACTACTGATCGCCGCGGCCATTTCCCTGGTGGTGCTGGCATACCCGCTGTTCCTGATCATGCACTCCGGCACGTCCTGGGCGGGCATCGTCAGCACCGTCGGCCTGGGCAGCATTCTGGCCCTTATTCTCGGCGTCCACGCGGCTGCGGCAGCGGAACTCTTCCCAACCCGGACGCGGCAGACCGGCCTCTCGGTCGCCTACAGCATCACCGCGGCCATCTTTGCCGGCACCGTGCCGTACGTCCTGACGTGGCTTATCGCCCAGACCGGCAACGAAATGATGCCTGCGTTCTACCTCATTCTCGTTGGCCTGGTGGGGCTGGCTGCCGTGCTCAGCATGAAGGAAAGCAAAGGCAAGGACCTTCTCGGAGAAGAAGACATCCACACGGCACCCCGCCAAGCCGCGCCGGCCGCCAACGCGCATATTCGTCACTGACACAACCTGACATCACTCAGTAGCCCGGGATCAGAAATCTGAACCCGGGCTACGGCCGTGTCCCGCGCCTCACGAGCCAGGCTCGCCGGCGGCGAGCCGCACCAGCGCCCGCTCGACCAGATGACGCTGCCGCGAACCTGTAACGGCATCCGGATCCAGCATGGCGGTCACGTGCAGGCCCATCATGATGTTCAGCAGCTCATCGGCAACCGCGTCCGGATCGGCCAACGGTTCGCATTCGCCGTCGTGCTCTGCCTGGGCGAGGAAACCCATAACCAGGCCACGCCAGTGCAGCAGCGCGTCCCGCCCGACCGCGCGCAGCGCGTCCTCCGTTTGCGCGCGCTGCCAGAAGGAGACCGCCACGCGGGCTTCGACCACGGTGAGGGGATCCGCCGGAATGATTTCCAGGCAGAGGCTGCGCAGCGCCGAAAGACCCCGGCGGCCGGCTGTGCCCGCGGCGATCCGTTCGTTGGTCCGCTCGCAGATCAGTTCGTACGAGGCCAGCAGCAGGGCGTCCTTGCTGGGGAAATAATGGGCAAGCACGCCCGGTGCCGCGTACCCGCATTCCCGCGCAATGTCCCGCATGCTGGCATTCTCGATGCCCTGCCCTGCGATCAACCGCCACGTGGTCTCGATGATGGAACGGCGCCGTTCCTGGTGATCGACCAAGCGGGGCATGCTGCTCCTTCGTTCGCGGCGGTTCATGGCTGGGACCGTCAGCACCCTACCACCGCGGGGACGCGCCTGCGCGTCCCCGCGGTGTGGACGGGCGTCAGTGCCTGCTGGTTCAGTACGCGCAGTTCAGTGCGCGCAGTGGCCCGGACCGGAATGCACGACGGCGGTGCCTCCCGGGGCGGAATTCGCGCCTTCGTTTCCTGTACCGCAGTGGCCGGCAGCCGACGGCGGCACGTTCAGTGTTGGATTCTCGTCGAAGAAGCCGTGCGGCTTCAGGGTGAAACCGGTGGTGTCCACAGGCATGATGGGCCAGTCCTCCGGGCGGGGGAAGTGGGTCAATCCGAACGAGTGCCACACCACGAGGTCCTGGCCGTCGATGTCGCGGTCCTGTGCCACGTAGGCGGGCAGCCCTGCGCCGCCAGGGTGTTGGTTGACGAAGTCCCCGGCCGCGTAAAGCTCCTCCTCCGCGTGCCGGGTGACCCAGAGGTGGTGCCGGGCGAAGGCGGCCCGCGAGGCGATCGAGGAATCATCCGCCATGGCCAGGGTGGGGTTGCCTTCCGGGTAGAGCGTGTAGCCCACCGGGTTGCCGAGGTGGTTCAGTGAGCCCGGGTTGCTGATGTGCCACACGCGGCCTTTGGCACCATCGGCGTCGCGCACGGCAACAGACTCGCGGGAAAGCAGGGTGCGCTTCTGGGTGAAGGCATTGCCGTGCGGGTTGCCCGGGCCCTTCGGCAGGCGCACGAGGTCCAGTTCCTCAACACGGTTCGCGTCGCCGTCGACCATCATGTCCAGCCGGGCGCTGAAGAGGTGCTGGTGATACGGAGCGCCAAGGCCCGGTGCGATCTCCGACGCGTAGGCGTATTCCTTGTCCGGGAGCGCTGCCGTGAACACGATGCCCGTTGCCTTCGCTTCGAACTCGATGGTGCCATCCAGGTAGAGGTACCAGTAGAAGCCGTAGTCGTAGTTGCCCACGGTGGTGAAGAAGGAGACCACCAGGCGGCGGTTGCGGCGAACCTCGTTGGAGCCGGCCCACTCATCCGTGTGTTTCCAAAGGATTCCTGCGTCTTCCTCGTGGATGCAGATGCCGTTCTCGATGGTGCGCGGGTTACCGAAGTCATCGGCCACCACGGGGGACATGTAGGTGATGTCGCCCAGGCAGTCGCAGCCGAGCTTGAGTGAGTTCGCATCGCGGCCCACGAGGTATTCGCCGGAGTCGAAGTAGTTCTGCCAGCTCCTGTAGGGCGAGGGGTCGCCATACGGGACCACCATCTCGGAGATGGATGCGCGGTGGACTACGGGGCGCCTCCGTCCCTTGTGCGAGTGGTGGAGCTGGTGCAGCACCAGCCCTTCGCGGGCATCGAAGCCTACGCGCAGGTCCCAGCCGGCCCAGGAGAGGTGGTTCCCTTCGAGGGTGAAACTCGGGCCCTCGGGCTGCGTGATCTCAATCGGCCTCAGGTCCGTGCGCAGCTCGCCGTGGATCGCGGGGTCGTTGTAATTGCCATGGACCTCCGGGACCGGGACTGGGCCGTCGTCGATCAGGTGGTTGACCCGCCGGTTTTCTACATCGACGAAGGCCACCAGGCCGTCGATCGGATGGGCCCACGGGTGGTCTGCCGGGTGGTCCTGGCGGAATCCCAAACCGCGCAGCAGCCGCTTGCCTTCCTCATTTCCATACTCGAAGACGCCTGCTGACAGGGGGGCGACGCGCACCTGTGCCGGGGTCAGGCCACGGGCTGCAAGGGCCGCGTTCCACTGGGGGTCCTCGGCAAGAATGTCCTCGATGAGCCCGAATTCCTCCAGGAGGACGGGCAGTTGGCCGTCGACGGCGGGATTCAGTTCGCGCCGCTCAAGGACCCTGCCGGTGGTCAGGGAAAGACGGACATCGAGGGAACGTGACTGGGCGGCGTCCCAGAGCATGGCCCGGACCAGGCGGACGGCATCGATGGCGTCTCCCTCCAGAGCTGACTTCGGCGGGTCAATCAGGCCGACGTATGCGAAGCGGGTGGTGTCGGCCACGAGACCGGCCTCCGCCAAGATCCGGCGGGCCTCGTGGATTTCCTGGGCCGTGAGCTGCTCTAGCGGGTGCTGCGTCGGCGTGGCCTGCGCCGTCGGGGCCAAGGGGGTCGTCTGAAGGGTCATGGCACTTCCTGAAGTCGAATTTTGATGGTACAACTGTTCAACCAACGCTTTGATGTTACCCACCTCACAAGCCCGGCGTAAAGCCCATGACCCGCGGCACGCCGGCAGCCAGGAGAACCATGGACCAGCGAACCCGCCCGCGTCTTGGGCGCCTCCCGAGCGCCCTCATTCCAGCCGCCGTTGTCGGTGCCGCCGCTGCGGGGAGTGCCATCGCCCACGTGGTGGCGGCCGCCAGCGGTCCTGCGGGACTGATGGCCTGGTGGATGGCTGCCATGGGTGCCGCCTGCCTGGCCTGCGCTGCACCGATGGTGGGCGGCCGGCTCTGCGCCGGGCGTGCTGCCGGGCACCTGTTGGCGATGACTGCGGCCATGATCCTCATCCATCTGGTGTTGCTGATGGCGCCCGGCGCCGCGGGCCATCACGGCGATGGCGGCCCCGCATCATTGCCGGGCCATGAGCCAGCCATGCTCACCCTCATAGCCGTTGAACTGCTGTGCCTCATGAGCGCTTCAGCGGCTCTCCGCCTGACCCGGGGCAAGCCGCCCGCAACTATCGGCAGCGCAGTCCGTGCCGCCGTCGACCATTAACACCCACCCACTGTTCCGACCCCGAAAACCCAACCCCCAGGAGCAACTATGGACAGCACTTCCGCCACACTTTCCCTTGACTGGCACGGCCGGGCGAACGCCCTTGCCATCGACGGCAGGGCCTTCATCGACGGCCGCCGCACAACCGCGGGCGGGCAATTTTCCCGCCCTACCACCAGCCCCATCGATGGCCGCGTCCTCGCTGAGCTGGCTGCGTGTGGACCCGCCGACGTCGATCGCGCGGTGGCCGCCGCGCGGCGCGCCTTCCCGTCCTGGTCCCGCATGGGTGCCGAAGGGCGAAAGGGGTTGCTGCTGGCACTGGCCGCGCTGATGGAACGGCATGCCGACGAACTGGCCCTCCTCGAGACGCTGGACAGCGGGAAGCCAATCCTGCAGGCCACCACCGTGGATGTGCCCGGCGCCATTTCCACGCTGCGCTGGTATGCGGAGGCGGCGGACAAGCAGGGCGGGGAACTGCCTGCCGTGCCACCCGGGGCCACCGCGCTGGTGACGCGCGAGCCGCTGGGCGTGGTGGCCGCCATTGTGCCGTGGAACTTCCCGCTCGAAATCGCGGTCTGGAAGCTGGCGCCGGCACTCGCCGCCGGAAATACCCTGGTGCTCAAGCCGGCCGAGCAGACGTCCCTCAGCGTGCTGCGCCTCGCCGAACTGGCAGCTGAAGCCGGGCTGCCGGACGGAGTCCTGAACATCGTCACCGGCACGGGCCGGGAAGTGGGCGCGGCGCTGGCGCACCACATGGACGTCGACGCTTTGGCGTTCACCGGCTCCACAGGCGTCTCGCGAACCCTGATGGAGGCCTCCGGCCGCAGCAATCTCAAGCGGCTCAGCCTCGAGGCCGGCGGCAAGAGTTCCAACATCGTCTTTGCGGACACAGCCGACCTCGCCGCGGCCGCAGCGAAGGCAGCCTTCGGCGCCTTCTACAACCAGGGGCAGGTCTGCTCTGCCAACTCGCGGATCCTCGTCCAGCGGGAGGTCCATGACGACTTCGCTGCGTTGCTGGCCGACGCCGCGGCTGCCTTTCGGCCGGAAGATCCACTCGCAGGCCTGGCGGGCAACGGTGCGCTGATCAGCAGCGCGCACACTGACGACGTCGAACGCTGGATCGTGCGCGGCCGCACCGACGGTGAGGTGCTTTTCGGAGGTGAGCGGCGCGAGATCATGGGCTCTGATGCCTATCTGGAGCCCACGCTGTTGGGTGGCCTTGGGGCCGGGCACGATGTCCACCGCGACGAGATCTTCGGGCCCGTGGCTGTGTTGCACGCCTTCGACACGGAGGACGAGGCGGTGCGGTTGGCGAACGCCACAGACTACGGATTGGCGGCCTCTTTGTGGACCTCGAACCTGTCCCGGGCGCACCGGGTGGCGGGGGAGTTGCTCGCCGGAACAGTCTCCGTGAACACTGTGGACGCACTGGGCAACACCACGCCGTTCGGGGGCTTCAAGCAGTCCGGATTCGGCCGCGATCTGTCCCTGCACGCCTTCGATAACTACACGGCGCCAAAGACCACGTGGATCCAGTTCGGCTGAGGAAGTGCATCGGGAAAGGCGATGATATGCATCGTGATTCTTTAGTTTACGTGATGCACTTCACACGCCTACGCTGCAAACATCCCTCCACCGTCATATTTAAGCAGTAGCAAAGGACCGATCATGGATCAGCCAATAGCCTCAACAACGCGCCTTGCCCAGGAGCAAAGCCAGCATCTGCAGAAATCCCTCGGCCGCTTCGACATCCTGTTGCTGGTGGTCGCGGCCGTCATCTCGGTCGAGGTCCTGGGCCAGGTCTCCGGGTTTGGCGGGGAAACCTTCACCTGGACCCTCATCCTGGCCGTCACGTTCATGGTTCCCTACGGCCTGATCTTCGCCGAGACCGGCGGCGCATTCACCGAAGAAGGTGGCGTGTACGTCTGGACCAAGATGGCCTTCGGCCGCGTTGTCGCCGCCATCACATCGCTGTTCACGTGGGTAACGCAGCCTGTCTGGGTGGGCGGCGCCATGGCGTTCGTGGCAGTGGAAACGTGGTCCGAATACGTGGGCCATGTGGAAGCAGGCAGCGTCAGCGACTACATCTTCAAGCTGGTCTTCATCTGGATCACCGTGACCTCAGCCATCGTCAGCCTGAAACACGGCAAATGGCTGCCCTCGCTCGGAGCCATCCTGAAGGTCGCATTCCTGACCTTCTTCATTATCGTCACCATGGTCTATGGGCTGCAGCACGGTTTCAACGGGCTCGAACTCGGCTTCTTCTCACCCACTTTGGCCGGCTTCCTTGGCGTCACCCCGCTGCTGCTTTTCTCGTTCCTTGGCTTCGAGTCCGGCAACAGCGCCGCGGGGGAGATGAAGAACCCGGCCAAGGATGTTCCCATCTCGGTCGCCCGCTCCTCCATGATCGCCGCCGCGAGCTACCTCCTGCCGATCCTGGCCATCCTGCTGGTAGTGCCGCTCGACCAGATCACGGGCATTGGCGGGCTGTTCGGCGCGGTGGCCACCGTCTACACGGTGTTCGGCCCGACCGCTGAGGTCATGCTGGCCATCTCAGCGGTGATCTTCTGCTTCGTCCTTGTGTCGCAAGGCGCAGCATGGATGATCATCAGCGACCGCATGCAAGCCATGGCAGCCGCCGACGGCTCCTTCTTCGGAGGCTTCTTCGGCCGCTTCCACCCCAAACTGGGCACGCCGATCCGCGTCAACACGCTCTCCGGGGTGGTGGCCACGCTGTTCATGCTCGCGGCCATGCAGCTCAGCGGGACCAGCAGTGCGTTGTTTGGGGTGGTGCTGACCATCGCCATCTCAACCTTCCTGCTCAGCTACCTCTTTGCCATCCCGGCCGCAGTCCGGCTAAGGAGCAAGTACCCCCTGGCCGACAGGCCCTTCAAGGTTCCCGTCACGGACGCCGGTTTCCGCATTTTGGGTGCCATTTGCTTCGTGTGGATCCTGATCGGCTCGTGGGTGGCAATCTTCCCGGGAACACTCGAGGTCCTCTTTGGCCTGGAGTACGACTTCGAGGCAACCTGGGGCGTCTCGCAGTTCACCTTCGAAGCCTTCGCGCTCGGCACGCTCAGCTGCATCCTGGCCCTGGGACTCGTTGGTTATGCCCGCGGCAAGAAGGTGCGCGACGCTGTGGCGCCCGTGGATGCGACCGCTGAGCTGGTCAACGACTGAGTTCTTAGAGCGTACGACGGCGGCGGGTCACCCTGGGTTCTCATGGAACTTTGGGTGGTCCGCAGACCGTTGGCCAGCGAGACAGTTGGGACCCAAGACAGTCTGTGTCTTGGCGCTATTCCGTCCGCCGGGCCTCGTCCCGGGCCATAAGTCGACAGCGTCTCGTCGAGGTGGCGCACTGAAACCCTCAACCGTCCGTCGGAGGGCTTGTACAGCAGGATCGAGCTTCTGGGCTTTGGCCTGTTCAAGACCATGCCGGCGAGCAGTCGCTCATTCGGTCGCTGAGCAGGAGCTGGCCGCCTCGGCGAGGAGCTTACATCCGCGCGAATTTGGTCTTCACCATCAGGTAGAGCCCGTAACAGATCAGACCGGCGCCCACGGCGGTCAGCATGTAAACCCCGTACGGCTGCTCGCGCAGCGCCCTTAGCCCGCCATCCAAGCCGGTGGACTCCCGAGGGTTGGCGTTGACGGTGGAAATGATGAACAGCAATCCCACCAGAAACAGTGCGACGCCCTCGGCTATATAGCCGACCACTCCCAGCCCCGTCACGACGGACCGTGCGGTGCCCGAGGGTGGCAACCGCAGTTCCTTCTTGAACGATCCTTTGACGCCGAGGGCCACGAAGACAAGGCCGGCGATGGCGATCGCGGCCCCGACGGCGATCAGCAGGAACGCACCCCCGGGCGCTTTGATGATGGCGACCGTGAAATCGCTGGTGGACTGTCCACTGGTCTGGCTGTTTCCGCTGGCGGAGGCAGCAAACGTCAGTGCGATGACAGCGAACACCACCGCCTTGCCGGCTGCGGAAAGCTTCTTTCCCACCTTCTTCCTGGCCTCCAGCTGACCGTAATCGAACACGGCGTTGCTGGTTTGCCAGAGGGCCAGAGCAACGCAGGCGGCGAATCCGGCCCACAGCAGCAGCAGACCCTGCGGCTGGGCGGCGAGTTGGGCGACTGCACCTGCCTGATCCGCCGGTCCCGACTGTCCGGCCTTGCCTAGTGCTAACTGGATGGCGACGAAGCCGACCAGAAGGTGCAACAGGCCGGAGACAGCAAAACCTGCCCTGGCGGCAATCACGAGAGCCCTCGAGTTCGATGCATCCTCGACCGCGTTCGCGGCGTCCTTCAGCTCTCTCTTCATTTCCGGTCCTTAGCGGAAGCGCAAACGCAGGTACGGTGTGCGTAACGCCTATTTTGTCACGGGAGTCCACCCACAGACAGGCGTGGTCGGAACCAGCGAAGACGGCATCCGCGGGAACCTGTTCGGTCAGGAGGCCGTCGCTGAAGTGAGCGTGTCAGATCAGCTGTTTCCGGGATCGACGAGGCTGTGCTCGTTCTCGTCCTGCGCAGGGGCATCCTTGAGTCCCGCAGGTGACAGATCCATGTCCTCCGCTTCGGCGGCAGGTTCGTTCTCCTCAGCGTCCTTGTCCGCAGCCCCACTTTCCGGTTCCGGTCCTTTAGTCATCGCTCGTGATTCGGACGCCCCATATGTGTCCGCGGCGGGATTTCCAGCCTTGCCAATGGTTTTTTCTTTACCGGCGGCTGTATCGGTGTTTTCTGCGGCGGGGACGGGATTCTCTGTCATGAAGTGACCTTCATCTTTCCGGTGGAGTAATAATTTGGTCGTGTGCTGCTTACGATGGCGGTGTGACGTGGGCGGTCTCGCACGCCTCGGAGGACAGGAATGACCCGCACAACTGGCCTCTGACCCAACGGAGCCCGAGGCTCCTTCCAGTCTATTCTTCGGAGGGCGGCCGTGATCCGGTTTTCCTCTTCGGCAATCACGGAAGCTTGAGAACAGGCCCGCACCTAAGGGGAAGGGTCGGTGCCCGCCGTCCGCATCGTTAACTGCGAGACGGCGGGGGCATCCGGGCTGGCGGAGTTAATTTGCGCCGTCGGAAGGCCCTACGGCCAGCCGCTCAATGTAGGCGACGGATGCCTCTATGCCCATCGCGAGGCCCGAAGCAACCCGATCAGGGGTGCTGCTCGAGGCGACGGCCTGGTGAAGGTGAGGCTGCCTGTCCTCGGTTGTATTCCACAGCGGTTCTGGTGAGCCGGCGTCGATGGCGGAACCGAAGACCAAGGCGTCGAGCATCGCAATAATCCCGACATGTTGCCTTCCAGGAACCCCAGCTTCGACCAGGATCGCGGCCAGCGTCTCGTAGATGGCAAGCGTCGGGACGTCGTCGACGATCCGGCCGATCAGGATGGGAATCGCGGCCGGATACTGGGCGACCGCCTCGCGGTAGGAACGCACCCACGACTCGATACGTGACTGCCAGGGCGAACGTCCGGGCTGCAACGAAGCAAGGTCAATGTTCTTGTAGAACCTCTCCCGCAGCGCGTTGATGATCTCGTCCCTCCCACCACTTAGGTGGTGATACAGGGAAGAGGGGTTCACGCCCAGGTGCCTGCCGATGCCAAGAATGGTGAAGTCGTGCTGGGTATTGATGAGTTCCAGGGCTGCATCCAGGATGATGTCGCGGGAAAGCAGTTGGGTTCGGGGCCTGGCCATGTACCGAGTATTGCAGCCCCCAAGCCGCTGAAGGGCAGGAGCGGTGCCTTGCCGGGCGGTTAGGCGTAATTACCAAACATCATTTGGTTTAATGTGACCCGCGGCATAGTATGTTGGCAACTTTCGTTGCATCAGGAAAAACACACTTGCAGCACCCCGTTGCACTGAAGTCCCTGTCCTCGGCGCCCGTGCGCAAAGAGAACCCCTCCCTCCGAAGGAACGTCATGACGAATAACTTGTCCGAGACCGGCAGTCCTGCCACCCGTCTCATCGAGGCCCGTTCGATCGACTGGGTCCCGGAAAACGAACGCCACGGGAAACTGTGGCACCAGGGGCCGTTGTGGTTCTTGGGGAATTTCCAGTACTTCTCCATCCCCATCGGGTTCATTGGCCCCTCCATGGAGCTCTCACTGGGATGGACCATCGTGGCGAGCATCCTCGGAATAGCGGTCGGTACGATCTTCATGGCCTTTCACGCCTCTCAAGGACCGACCATGGGTTTGCCGCAACTGATTCAGTCAAGGGCACAGTTCGGATACCGCGGAGTGGTTGTCCCGCTTTTGGCGACGCTGTTTACCTATTTGGCGTTCAATGTGGCCGACACAGTGCTGCTCAGTGAAGGACTTGGAAGCTCATTTGGGTGGAACCCGACCACTATCGCCGTCCTGGCTACCGTCGCCGGAGCGGGATTGGCGATCTTCGGCCATGACTGGCTCCACAAGGCGTTCCGTATCCTGCTCTACGTCTCGCTGCCCGTCATGACCGTCCTGACCGTAGGCGTTATCAGCGGAGCTGCCGGCGGAGCGTGGGATGCGACGCAGTACGGCTTCACCTGGCAGGCGTTCATGGCCCAGTTTGCTGCCTGCGCGGCCTACAACATCACCTATGCACCGTACGTTTCCGACTATTCGCGCTACCTGCCCACGAGCACTCCTGCCCGTTCGGTCATTGCTGCGGTGTTCATTGGC
>NZ_JBDGML010000119.1:0-23007 GCF_057655195.1 Arthrobacter sp. Soil_N43 | reverse complement strand
CCGCCGAAGCGCGAAGCGCCCAAGGCTCCGGCGGCGAAGCCACCGGCACCCGCGGCCGCGGCTCCTGCCGCGCCGAAGGCCGCCGAAGCCCCCGCTCCGGCAGCACCCAAGCCCGCGGCAGTGCCTGCTCCACCGAAGCCGGTGGCCAGGCCCGCTGCGCCGAAGCCCGCTGCGCGCCCCGCGGCACCACGGGCCACGCCCAAGCCGGCGGGCAAGAAGACCAACTAGTTCAAAGCTGCGGAAGGTACCGCCTTCAGGCAGTCAGCAACCAGCATGCCGCCCGCAGGGGTGGCTGCACGAAAGACTGCAGACATAGTCTGCGGATACGTTAGGAGATCGGTTCCCATGCCGAAGATGAAGACCCACAGTGGTGCTAAGAAGCGCTTCAAGCTGACCGGCAGCGGCAAGCTGCGCCGCCAGCAGGCCAACCGCCGCCACTACCTCGAGCACAAGTCCTCCAGGCTGACCCGTCGCCTTGCCGGCGACAAGATCGTCTTCAAGGGCGATGCCAAGGTCATCCGGAAGATGCTCGGCATCTAATTTCCAAGCACTCTGACTGATTGCCAACCGGCACCAGTCAACTACCCATAAGCCTTCTCAGGCCGGCCGGGTTACCGGCAGTAGACGCTTGGGATAAGAATTCTGAAGGAGTACGCACGTGGCACGTGTGAAGCGGGCGGTAAACGCCCACAAGAAGCGCCGGGTTATCCTCGAACGCGCCAAAGGTTACCGTGGACAGCGCTCACGCCTGTACCGCAAGGCCAAAGAGCAGCTGCTGCACTCGTTTGTGTACAGCTACGGCGACCGCAAGAAGAAGAAGGGCGACTTCCGCCGCCTTTGGATCCAGCGCATCAACGCTGCATCCCGCGCCAACGGCCTCACCTACAACCGTCTGATCCAGGGCCTCAAGGCCGCTGAGGTCGAGGTTGACCGCCGCATGCTGGCCGAGCTGGCTGTCTCCGACGCCAACGCCTTCGCTGCGCTGGTCAAGGTCGCCAAGGACTCCCTGCCGGCTGACACCTCCGCTCCGGCTGTTGCGGCTGAATCCGCACCGGCGCCGAAGGCCAAGAAGCCCGCTGCCAAGAAGGCTGCCGCCAAGAAGCCGGCCGCTGACGAGGCTGCCGAGTAGCAGTCCCCGTTCTGGGTAGTTCGAGAACCTGCTGCAACAGCAACTAAGGTTCTTATATGAACGAAACCGGGCGCCCGCAAGATTTTCCACTGTCCAACCCCCGAGCTGATCGGGTCCGGGACGTGGCAAAGCTTGCCGGGCGCCCTGCCCGTTTAAAGCGCCGCCAGTTCCTGGCCGAAGGCCCGCAGGCCGTCCGCGAAGCCCTGACCCTGCACCGCAAGAAAATGGACGCGGGGGAGCACGGCGTGGTCCGTGAGGTGTACGCCAGCGAGGCATGCCTGGACCGCTACCCGGAGTTTGAGGAACTGGCCGAAGGGGTCAACGCCCGGCTGGCCACGGACGACGTACTCGCCGCCATGGCGGACACCGTGACCCCCCAAGGAATCATCGCCGTCTGCGACTTTGTCGATGTTTCCCTGCAGGACGTCCTGGATGCCCGGCCGCGGCTGATAGCCGTGCTGTGCCAGGTACGGGACCCGGGGAACGCCGGGACGGTCCTGCGGGCCGCCGATGCGGCAGGTGCTGATGCCGTGGTGCTTACCGGTTCCAGCGTGGACATCTACAACCCGAAGGCCGTGCGTTCCACCGCCGGCTCGCTCTTCCACCTGCCGGTCGTGCTCGGCGCCGACGTCGAAGAGCTGGTGGCGGAGTGCAGGTCCCGCGGCATTGGCGTGCTCGCCGCCGACGGTTACGGGAAGCTCAACCTGGACCGCCTCCAGGATGAGAGTGCGGCCCGGCGGCTCGGCGGCTCCACGGCCAGTTCGGACTATGCACTGGAAAGCCCCACCGCTTGGCTGTTCGGCAACGAGGCGCAGGGACTGTCCGAGGCGGAACTCGCCCTGGCGGACCACCGGGTGGCCGTTCCCGTCTACGGCGCAGCCGAAAGCCTGAACCTGGGCACGGCCGCCACGGTCTGCCTGTACGCCAGCGCGAGATCCCAACAGGACTGAAAAAGCGGGGGCCCACCAGGATGGGCCCCCGCTTTTTACTTTTCAGCAGGTCCGCCAGAGGGACGAACCTTACTTTTACTTTCAGCAGGTCCGCCAGTGGGGCGAACCTTAGTGGTCTTAGGTGGTCCGGTTACGTCCGGTAATTGCCCCGTAGATGCCGGCGACTACCAGGCCGCCGATAATGGCGAGGATCCAGGTGCCGAGGTCGAAGAACGCCAAGTCACCCTTGCCGAACAGAAGGCTGCCGATCCAGCCACCAACGATGGCGCCTACAACGCCCAGAACCAGGCTGGTGACCCAGCCGCCGCCAACCCTGCCGGGCATAACGGCCTTAACAATTGCGCCTACGATCAGGCCGAGAATAATCCAAGCAAGAAAACCCATTGTCTCCTCCTTCATATTCGTCGGGACCGATACATGTCACTCCCGACATGGCTTCAAGCTAACACAGCGCATGTTTATTTGTCAGCACGCTTAGTTTCAAGGTTTTTTGTGTCGCCGCGACGCCATGACTGCTGCTGCGCCCAAGGCCGGGCGGGTACGGTAATTGCAGTGGTCCCGGGCGCGGGGCCGTGTCCAATTCGTTGTAACTCCACTTCAAGAGGTGAAGCTCCCTTGGCTGCAACTGGCGGTACCAAGGCGATCGTCGCAGCTCTCGCTGCAAATCTGACCATCGCTGTTTTGAAGTTCGTCGCGTTCGTCCTGACGTTGTCGTCCTCCATGTTGGCCGAGGCCATCCACTCGGTGGCCGACTCTGGCAACCAGATGCTGCTGCTCGTCGGCGGGAAGCGGGCCAAGCGCGCCGCCAGCGAGGAACATCCCTTCGGCTACGGCCGGGAACGCTACATCTACGCGTTCATCGTCTCCATCGTGCTGTTCAGCGTCGGCGGCCTGTTCGCCCTGTACGAGGCGTGGGACAAGTTCCAGCATCCGCACGCGATCGAGGGCGACTTCTGGTGGGTTCCCCTTGCCGTTCTGATCGGCGCCATCATTGCTGAATCCTTCTCGTTCCGGACGGCCATCATCGAATCCAACCACGTCCGGGGGAAGCAAAGCTGGGTCAACTTTGTGCGCAACGCAAAGCAGCCCGAGTTGCCGGTGATCCTCCTTGAGGATTTGGGCGCGCTGGTTGGTCTGGTCTTCGCGCTCTTTGGCGTCAGCCTGACGCTGCTGACGCATAACGGTGTCTGGGATGCGCTTGGAACGGCCATGATCGGCCTGCTGCTGGTGGCCATCGCCGTGGTCCTTGCCCTGGAAACCAAGTCGCTGCTGCTGGGTGAATCCGCCACGCGGGACGATGTCGCAAGGATCAGGGGAGCCATCGAGTCCGACGGCACCGGAATCATCCACCTCAAGACCCTCCACCTCGGGCCCGAGGAACTGCTCGTGGCGGCCAAGATCACGGTGGGCGCCGCGGCGTCCGGCCTTGAAATCACCAGGCTGATCGACGCCGCTGAAGACCGCATCCGCACGGCGGTGCCCATGGCGCGGGTGATCTACCTCGAACCGGACGTGCACCGATCGGACCTGCCAAGTCAGGCCGTCGTCGGAGGTACCGGATCGTAGCCTTCGCGAACGTCCGCCGCCAAAGTTGGGCGGAGAAGTGACGGCAGAGAATGAGCGGAAGGCCGCTGGCCCTGTGACCCGAGAGGTTACGGGGCCAGCGGCCTTTTGCGTTCCAGCAGTCCGCTGAGCACAGCCACCCCGAGGCCGAGAACGGCCAGCACGGCGCCCACCAGAGCCGGTGCAACATAACCCCAGCCCCAGGCGATGACGAGCCCGCCAAGGAATGCCCCCAGGGCATTGGCGACATTGAGCGCGGCGTGGTTCAGGGAGGACGCCAGCGAAGGCGCATCCGGTGAGGCATCCAGCAGCCTCGTTTGCAGCGCCGGCACCAGCATGGCCCCGGCCGCCCCGACGACAAAGACCATCACGAACGCGGACCAGGGCCAGTGCGCGGCGACCGCGTACACCACCAGCGCCACGGCGATTCCGGGCAGGACGCGGTAGATGGTTCCCATCACAGATTTGTCGGCGATCCGGCCGCCGACAATGTTGCCGGCCACCATGCCAAGGCCGTAGAGCGCCACCACCAGCGGCAGGAACGCCGCGGGAATGCCGGCAACCGAGGTCATCGTGTGGGAAATGTAGGTATACGTTGCGAAGAATCCGCCGAATCCGACGATCCCGATCAGGATGGCGAGCCACACCTGGGCCCGCTTTAGCGCTCCGAGTTCCCGGCGGATACTCGCGTCGGAGTGGGCTTTCTGGAACGGAACAAACTTCCAGATCAGGGCAAGAGTCACCAGCCCGAGGGCTCCGACCAGGACGAAGAGCAGCCGCCAGCCGAAGGCTTGGCCGAGCCACGTGGCAAACGGCACGCCGATGACGTTGGCAACGGTGAGTCCGGCCATGACCATGGAAATAGCCCAGCCACGCTTCGTTGGTGCCACGAGCGATGCGGCGATCACGGCCGCCACGCCAAAGAAGGCGCCGTGAGGCAGTCCCGCGGCGAACCGGGAAACCAGCATGCTCCCGTAGTCGGGGGCGATAAAAGACGTCAGGTTGGCGATGCTGAAGAACAGCATGAGGCCCAGGGCCAGGTACTTGCGCGGAAGTTTCGCGCCGACGGCGGCCAGTACCGGTGCGCCGACGACGACCCCTAATGCATACGCCGAGATCAGGTGGCCGGCCTCCGGCGTGCCGATGTTGAGTCCAACTTCCACTTCTTTGAGCAGGCCCATCATGGCGAATTCGGTAACGCCGATTCCGAAGCCGCCCATGGCCAGCGCCAGAATGGCGGGTCCGAGGTGGGAGCTGGCTGCTTTGGTTTTGCCTGGAGTCTGAAGTGTCGTCGTCATGTGCCTGCTTTTCGGAGCGTGAAGTGCGGATCTGGCCTGGGCGGAGAAGCCGGATATAAATCTGGGGCAGAGTAAACCCAAGGGCAGCGATAAATCTGATTTGTACAACGTGGTGCCACGGGGCGGTATTCCCGGACCGGGGGAGCCGTTGCCGGAACGGGCGCCCCAGCCATTCTCCCCCATAGACTGGGGCGGTGACAGAACTGATCAACGTCGTGGGCGGTGCCGTGCTCGATTCGCTGGCGCAGCCCTCCCGTCTGCTGGTGGCACGGCGGACCGCACCTCCCCAGTTCGCCGGCATGTGGGAATTCCCTGGCGGGAAGGTGGAGCCGGGGGAGGGGCCGGAGTCCGCCCTGCACCGTGAACTGCGGGAGGAACTGGGTATTGGCGTCCGCCTGGGATCCGAGCTGGCAGCGCCGGATGGCTCCGGCTGGCCCCTGAACGAACGCGCCACCATGCGCGTCTGGTTCGCGGAACTCGCCGACGGCGAGCCCCGGCCGCTCGAAGATCACGATGAACTTGCCTGGATCAGCATCAGGAAGAGTGACGAAGCTCTCAGCCTGCCGTGGATCCCTGCCGACCTCCCGATTGTCCGGGCGCTGCTGGCAGAGCTCGGCGCAACCGACTCCCAGGAAAACTACGCCGTCTGATCAGAAGAGCGTCGGCTGGGACGCTGGGGCTGAAGCGGCTGTCCCGGCGCCGGCCGGGGGCAAACTTCCCTCCGGGTAGGCGGCCTCCTCGCCGCGGGGGTCGTCGACGTCGCGGTGGCTGAACCCGTGGGAGCCGGCAAACCCATGCCGGGCCTTGAAGTAGCGCACCCGCCCCGCGAGCCAGGTCCGGTATTCCTTCGATGCGTAGGATCCCGTGCCGTACAGCCGCCTGTACCGTCCGGCGAGTTCCGGATGCCTGGCCGCGAGCCACTGCATGAACCATTCACGCGTACCGGGCTTCAGGTAGAGGGCCCCGGCGGTCACCCCGGTTGCTCCGGCGGCGGCGAGCGAGGCGAACAGGGCATCGAGGGCTTCGTCGCTGTCCGACAGCCACGGCAGGATAGGCATGGCCATCACACCGCAGGGCAGCCCGGCGTCGCGCAGCCTTGAGATGAGCTTGAGCCTGGCCCTCGGCCCGGGCGTTCCCGGTTCAATGGCCTCGGAAAGCTGTTCGTCTGTCATGGCGAGAGAGATGCCGATCCCCACCGGCACCTGGGCGGCGGCGTGTTTCAGCAGCGGGATGTCCCGCGCCAGCAGGGTTCCCTTGGTCAGGATCGACAGCGGCGTTCCGGAATCGGCCAATGCACCGATGATTCCGGGCATCAGCCGGTACCGGCCCTCAGCCCGCTGGTAGGGATCGGTATTGGTGCCGAGTGCCACGTGCTGCCGCCCCCAGGAGGGCTTGGCCAGTTCCTTGCGCAGCACGTCCGCGGCATTGATCTTGACGACCACCTGGCTGTCAAAGTCCAGCCCCGCGTCAAAGTCCAGGTAGGTATGGCTCTTGCGGGCAAAGCAATAGACGCACGCGTGGCTGCACCCGCGGTAGGGGTTTACGGTCCACTCGAACGGCATGCGGGAACCGGCGGCCACCTTGTTGAGCACCGATTTGGCGGTGACCTCATGGAAGGTGACCCCGGCAAATTCAGGGGTGGATACGGAACGCACCAGCCCGACCAGCGGCAGCAGCGGCACTGCGGCGGGGGCGCCCGTGCCGCCGCTGCTGCCCGGGCCCTGCTCCCCGGGTGCCGGATTGAGTGCCTGCGCGTCCCATCTCATGACCTCCATTCGAAGGTATGTTCGAACTAATGTCAAGGTCCGCCGTCGGTGTTTCGGGTGGTCCGGCCCCTGCCGGGATGCCTGCCGGAACGCCGGCGGGGAAATTTGCCGAAACGCCTGCCGGCAATTCTGCGGCTCCGCGCTGCTTCCCCCGCGCTGCCCGGGTATCCGCCGGCTTCGAGCCCGGCGTGGCGTTCAAAGGGATTCCCTGACGCCGGGTCGCCGTGCCGCAGCAGTGACCATCCTGCGGCGGCGAAATAGAGCACGAGGAAGGGCAGCCCGAGGCAGGCGTACTGCGTGCTGTGCCGCTCCTCGTGGCCGAGGAGCGCGGGGTTCCCCAGTGCGGCCTCGGGCCCGGCGCGGAAGATGACCACGTTGCCCACCGTGAACGCCCCGGCGAGGGGAAGCTTCCAGGTGTAGCCGGTGGCGATTGCCAGGCCGCGCGGGCCGCTGACGGTGGTGGTCCCGGCCAGCCTCGCGAGCAGAAGTCCCAGCAGCGTGGAGCCATTGAGCAGGTTCGCGAGCCGGCGCAACCGCTGTCCCGGGGTCATGAGGCCATGCTAGCGGCGGGCGCGCGCACTGCATATTGGCCGTCCTGTTCGGGCAGCCGGGCGCCGTCAATTAGACTGGGAACAGTGCCTGCCGGCCAACCTCCGGCGAGCCTGCCCTTGTCCTTGCAGGGCGTCACCGGATGGCGTCAGGCAATGACGTGCCAATGACGGACGCGCTGCCGGGGAACCGGCACAGCAGCACCGGCCACTGGCATCACCCGACTCGTAGCTAAGAACAGTAGATGACTGAAACTTTGCCGGGCGCTGCCGTCCCGAACCCTCTGGATGAAGCCGCCATCACCGCCGCCGTCGAGCAGGCCATCTCCGCCATCGCCGGTGCCTCCACGCTCGATGAACTCAAGGCCGTCCGTTTGGCCCACACCGGGGAGAAATCGCCGCTGAGCCTCGCGAACCGCGAGATCGGGCGCCTGCCAAAAGACCAGAAGGCCGTCGCCGGAAAGCTCATGGGGTCATCCCGCGGACGCGTCAGCAAGGCGCTCGCCGACCGCACCGCCGAGCTTGAGGCCGAGAACGACGCCCGCATCCTGGTCGAGGAAACCGTGGATGTGACGGCGGCCCCGCGCCGCCGCCGGGCCGGAGCGCGCCACCCGCTCTCCACGTTGCAGGACCGCGTGGCGGACATCTTCGTCGGCATGGGCTGGGAGATCGCCGAGGGCCCGGAAGTCGAATCCGAGTGGTTCAATTTCGACGCACTGAACTTCAAGCCGGACCACCCGGCCCGCGAGATGCAGGACACCTTCTTCGTGGAGCCGCCGGAGGCGCACCTCCTGATGCGCACCCACACCTCCCCGGTGCAGGTCCGCTCCATGCTCGAACGCGAAGTGCCGATCTATGTGCTGTGCCCGGGCAAAGTGTTCCGCACCGACGAACTCGACGCCACGCACACGCCCGTGTTCCACCAGTTCGAGGGCCTCGCGATCGACAAGAACCTCAGCATGGCTGACCTGCGCGGCACCCTGGAGCACTTCGCCCGCCAGATGTTCGGCGACGAAGCGCAGATCCGGCTGCGCCCGAATTACTTCCCGTTCACCGAACCGTCCGCGGAACTGGACATCTTCCACCCGGGCGCCAAGGGCGGCCCGCGCTGGATCGAGTGGGGCGGCTGCGGCATGGTCAACCCCACTGTCCTCCGCGCCGCTGGCATCGATCCGGACGTCTATTCAGGTTTTGCCTTCGGCATGGGCATCGAGCGCACGCTCATGTTCCGCAACGAGGTCGGCGACATGCGCGACATGATCGAAGGCGATGTACGTTTCAGCGAGCACTTCGGGATGGAGATCTAAACAGTGCGTATCCCACTTTCCTGGCTGCGTGAATTCGCGCAGGTACCGGCCGGAGCAACGGCTGAAGACGTCATGGCCGAACTCGTCAAGGTCGGCTTTGAAGAAGAAGCGGTGCACCGTCCCACCGACGGCCTCAAGGGGCCCGTCGTGGTGGGCCAGGTCCTGAGCCTGGTCAAGGAGCCGCAGACCAACGGCAAGACCATCAACTGGTGCCAGGTCCGCGTCGTCCCCGAGGGCCAGGAGCAGACCCTCACCGGCAAGGGCATTGACCCGTCCGGTGTCCAGGGCATCATCTGCGGCGCCCACAACTTCGTGGAGGGCGACAAGGTAGTTGTCACCCTTCCCGGTGCCGTGCTGCCCGGCGACTTCCACATCTCGGCGCGGAAAACCTACGGGCACCTGTCCGCCGGAATGATTGCGTCCGTGCGTGAACTTGGCATCGGCGACGACCATGATGGCATCCTGGTGCTCTCCAGGATCGGGCTGGACCCGGAAATCGGGACGGACGCCATGGACCTCCTGGGCCTTTATGACCAGGCCGCTGAGATCAACGTCACCCCGGACCGCGGATACGCTTTCTCGATCCGTGGCGTCGCGCGTGAATACGCCCATGCCACCGGCACCGCGTTTACGGACCCCGCCTCGAAGGTCCAGCCGCCGGCCACCCTGTCAGGCGGCTATGGCGTCAAGATCAACGACGACGCCCCCATCTACGGCAAGCCCGGCTGCGACCGTTTCGTGGCACGTACTGTCCGCGGCGTGGATGCCACGAGGCCCACGCCGCCGTGGATGTCCTCCAGGCTTAGGCTGGCCGGGATCCGCTCCATCTCGCTGCCGGTAGACATCTCGAACTACGTGATGCTGGAACTCGGCCAGCCGCTGCATTTCTACGACCAGGACAAACTGTCCGGTGACATCGTGGTGCGGCGTGCCGTGGCGGGGGAGAAGCTCACCACCCTCGACGGCAAGGAGCGTTCGCTCGACGTCGAGGACCTGCTGATCACGGACGATTCCGGTCCCATCGGCGTCGCAGGCGTCATGGGCGGCGCCTCGACCGAGGTCTCTGACGCAACGTCCACGGTCCTGGTGGAGGCTGCCCACTTCGAGGAAGTGTCGATTGCCCGCTCACGCCGGCGCCACAAGCTGCCGTCGGAGGCCTCCAAGCGCTTCGAGCGCGGCGTCGACTGGCAGGTGGCCAACGTTGCCGCTCAACGTGCCGTCGACCTCCTGGTTGAACTCGCCGGCGGCACCGCTGACGAGGCGGGGACCGACGTCGGGACCGCACCTGACGCCGTGACCATCGCCTTGCCGGCCGGCTTCGCCGCCGAACGGATCGGCATCGACTTCACCGAAGAACAGATCGTCACCTCCCTCGAGGATCTCGGCGCCGTGGTGGAAAAGGTCGACGGCGGCTGGACGGTTTCGGCGCCCAGCTGGCGCAACGACCTGGAAACCAAGGAAGACCTGTCCGAGGAAATCGCGCGACTGGTGGGCTACGACCAGATCCCGGCGACGCTTCCCGTGGCTCCTCCGGGCCGGGGGCTGACCCGCGTGCAGCAGCAGCGGCGGCGCCTGATCCAGGCCCTCGCCGACGCCGGGCTCACCGAAGTGCTGGCCTACCCGTTCGTGTCCAAGGCTGCCAACGACACCTTCGGCGTGGCCGAGGCAGGGGCCTCCCGGACAGCCATCAAGCTGGCCAACCCGATCAGCGAGGAGCACGGCTACCTGCGGACGTCCGTGCTTCCGGGGCTGATCGAGGTGGCCAAGCGCAACCATTCGCGCGGCTTCCGCGATCTCGCATTGTTCGAGGCAGGGCTCGTCTTCCTGCCCGGCGGCACCGTGGGCACGGCCTCCATTCCGCCGTTGGGTGTCAGGCCGTCCGATGAGGTGCTGGACGCGCTGTACGACGGCGTTCCGGCCCAGCCGCTGCACATCGCCGCCGTCCTGACGGGCCACGACTCACCGGTTGCCGCCGGACACACCCCCCGGGTTTGGGACTGGGCGGATGCGCTGGACATCGCGCGTCTTGCGGGCGACGTCCTGGGTGTTGACCTTGTGGTGGGACAGGGCCACCACCAGGCATTCCACCCAGGCCGCGCCGCGCAGCTTTCGCTGCGCAGCGGCGAAGTGGTGGGCTACGCCGGCGAGCTGCATCCGAAGCTCCTGGCCGCCTCGGACATGCCTGCCCGTTCCGTTGCGCTTGAGATCAACGCGGATGCCCTGTTCGAGGCTGCCGCTGACGTCATCGTGGCGCGCCACATCTCCACGTTCCCCGTCGCCACCCAGGACGTGGCACTCGTGGTGCCGCAGGACGTTCCTGCCGATGACGTCCTGGCCGCACTGCGGGAAGGAGCCGGTGAGCTCCTGGAAGACGTCGCCCTGTTCGACGTTTACGCCGGAAAGGGCATCGAGGACGGCAAGAAGTCACTGGCCTTCGGCCTCCGGTTCCGCGCCAACGACCGGACGCTGACTGCGGACGAGGCCTCGGCGGCCCGCGAGGGCGCCGTGGCCGTGGCTGCGGAGCGCTTCGGCGCCGTCCAGCGCTAGCCAAGGGACGAGTCGCCTGAGGGCCGGCCAGGGAACAACGCGAAAGACCACGCCTTCCGGCGTGGTCTTTCGCGCCTCCCCGGTTCGCCCCGCCGACGAATCGCTGCTTGACCCTGCTGAGCTTGCACGCGCCGCAGCCATGGAGCCCGCCGCGCGCCGCACCTTCCTGGCGGGCCGCATCACCCAGCGGGAGTTTGCGGCTGAGCTGTTGGGGGTTCCGGCGCGGGAGCTGACCTGCGACTACAGCTGCCCTCGGTGCGGCAGCGGTCCGGAGCTGTCGCATGGACGCCCTGGATACTCCCGCGGCGGCGTCAGGCTGCCGTTGCTCCTCAGCCTGTCCCGGGCCGGAGGCTGGACACTCGTGGCAGCCGTGACGTCGCCGCGTCCGGGAAGCAGGCTGGGAGTGGACCTCGAGGATCCCGGGCGCACCGATTTTCCAGGCTTTGAGTCCGTGGCGCTTACGGGGCCCGAACGGTTGGCGGTGTCCGGGCTGCGGAATGGCGCGCTGATGCACGAACGCGCCAGGCTCTGGGCACGGAAAGAGGCATGGCTCAAGATGACCGGTGACGGACTGCTGGTGCCGCCGGCGACAGTGGACGCGCTGGGCTGTCCGGAGGTTTCCGACGTCAGCGCCATGACGGCGGGACTGCCTGCAGGGCTCGTGGCGGCGGTGGCCGTCTGCTGACCTGGCCTCGGCGTTACACGCCGGCCAGTGGCGGGAGCGACTCCTCGTACAGCCAGGGATGCAGCAAAGACTCAGAATCCAGCCCTGTGACCCGGTCGGCCGTCAGGATGAACTCGGCCGTGGTTACCGAGCCGTGGCGCATGCCCCTGGTCCATTCGTGCAGAAGGGCGAAGAACGCCAGGTCTCCGCATGCCCGGCGAAGGGCATGCAGCGCCAGCGCGCCGCGTTTGTACACCCGGTCATCGAACATGAGCTCGGGACCGGGATCTCCGACGAGGATGTCCTGGATGCCGGACTCAAGCTTCCGCCATGCCGCTGCGGCCCGCCCCTGGGCGGGCATGACGCCGGCTTCCTCGGACCAGATCCATTCGGCATAGCAGGCGAAGCCCTCGTGGAGCCAGATATCGCTCCAGGAGCTGAGCGTCAGCGAGTTGCCGAACCACTGGTGGGCCAGTTCGTGCGCGATGAGCCGTTGCGACTCCCACCCCTGGTCCAGATGGTTGCGGCCGAGGATGGACAGCGACTGCGCCTCGAGGGGAATTTCGAGGTCGTCGTCGGCGACCACCACGGTGTACTCCGGGAAAGGGTACGGCCCAAAGCAGCCAACGAACGTGCGCATCATCTCCGGCTGGCGCGCCAGCCCGGCCCGGGCCGAACCGGCCAGCGCGGCGGTCACGGCCACGAACTGTGCCACCCCTCCCGCCGCCGGCAGGGCCAGCAGCTCATACCTGCCGATCTGCACCGTGGCCAGGTACGTGGCCATGGGTTCTGTCTGTTCATAGACCCAGGTCTGCCGGCTCGACCTGGTGAAGTGGCCCACCAGCAGGCCGTTGCATACTGCCCGGTATCCGGCATCGGTCGTGACGGAAATGCGGTAGCTCGCCTTGTTCCGGGGGTGGTCGTTGCACGGGAACCAGGACGGCGCTCCGTTGGGCTGGCCGGCAACCAGCACCCCGTCCGTCAGTTCCTCCCAGCCCACTTCGCCCCAGAAGCCCTTGCGGGGCTCGGGATTGCCGGCATAGCGGATGTCCAGGGTGAATTCCTCGCCCGGGTTCAGGGCACGTTCGCAGTGAACCACCAGCTGCTCGGCGCGTTGCGTGTACCTGCGGACACGGGAGCCGTTCAGCGCGATCTTCAGTGCGCGGAGGCCCGTCATGTCCAGTACCACGGCGGAGGTGGTGCGGGCCGCCACTGCCCGCACCACTGCGCGGCCGATAAGCCGGTTGCTGGCAAGTTTGTAGTCAAGCTCCAGCTCGTAACGCAAAACGCGGTAGGCATCCGTGCCGTGTCCCGCGACGTAGGGATCGGTGGTGCCGGTCGCCGCCGCGGGCAGCGCGGCTGCCGGGGCGGGGGATTCTGGGGAACTCATCAGGCGGATGCCTCAATCAAGCTAGTCGAACGGTCTTGTGGTAATTCTGCGGCAACTACTTCAGGCGCCGCGCGGGAACTCCCGGTCCGGTCCAGGGGGTCACGGGGTTTCCCATCCAGTACGTCGCGGCCGGGACGGTTTCCCCGCGCATCACCAGTGATGCCGGGCCCACAGTTCCGCCGTCGCCGATCCGTGCTTGTGGCAGGATGACGCCGTGCGGGCCCATGGTGGCGCCGTCTTCGAGCGTAACAGCGTCAATGCTCATGACGCGGTCGTGGAAGAGGTGGGTCTGCACAACACAGCCGCGATTGACCGTCGAGCTGTGGCCGAGGGTCACGAGGTCTGCTTCAGGAAGCCAGTAGCTCTCACACCACGTTCCGCGGCCAATTTTCGCGCCGAGGGCGCGCAGCCACCAGACGAGGGCGGGGGTGCCTGTGGCCGCCCGCGCGAACCACGGCGCGCTGACCATCTCGATAAAGGTGTCCACCACCTCGTTGCGCCAGATGAACGAGCTCCACAGCGGATGTTCCCCCGGCTTGATCTTTCCGACCAGGATCCACTTGGCCGCCACGGCACTGGCCGCGGCAACGCCGCCGGCGAGCATGAGCACCAGTCCTCCGAGTGCGGCCGCGGCCGCATAGCCCGCCACCGCTGCCAGCCAATCGAAGACGACCATGACGCCGATCGCCAGGGCCACTGTCAGCATGACCGGGACGAAGCGGCACAGCTCCCACAGGGTCCTCGCGGCCCTGAGCCTGGCATGGGGCCGGAAAGTCCGGGTGTCGTCCGACGCGACCGCGGTGCGACGGAGCCTGACCGGAGGGCTGCCGAGCCAGGACGTCCCTGACTTGGCCTTGCTGGGCGTCGCCGAGAGTACCGCCACGAGCGAGTTCTTCGGCACATTGCGCCCGGCGGCGGTCATCCCCGAGTTGCCCAGAAACGACCGCTTGCCGATCTTGGCGGGGGCGATGTGTATCCAACCGCCGGCCAGCTCATAGGACGCCACCATGGTGTCGTCCGCGAGGAACGCCCCCTCGCCCACGGTCGTCATCTTCGGGAGCAGGAGAACCGTGGATGCCTCAACGTTCTTCCCCACTTTGGCGCCCAGCAGCCTCAGCCAGACCGGCGTGAAGAGGCTCGCGTAGATGGGGAAGAGCAGGTCGCGGGCCATGTCCAGGACCCGCTCCGTCGCCCAGACCTGCCAGCCGATGCGGCTGCGCACGCGGTAGTGGCCCTCCGCGAGCCCCGCCCCCAGCAGCCTCGTGACCGCCAGGACCAGCAGCAGGTTGGCCACGAACCAGGTCAGGGCAGCCAGCGGCAGCGAGGCCAGAAGCTGTGGCCAGGCTCCGGTCAGGGACTCGCTTCCCCTGATGAACAGGAACACCACCATTGCTGCTGCGGCCGCGGATACGTAGGGGATCATGGCCAGCACCGCCGAGGCGCCGGCAAAGGCGGCAAACCAGAGCCTGCCCATGAGGGAACCCGACGGCCTGGAATCCGGCCAGTTCTGCTTGGCCTTACCCCGGCGTTCAGCCGGAGATCCCGCCACCAGCTGCCCGGCTTTGACCTTGCCGAGCACAGCGGAGCCCGGCTCCACCTGCCCGCCGGCGCCGATGCTCGCGCCGGGCATGAGGGTGCTCCGGGCGCCGACCGACGCCCCGGCGCCGATGTGGACCTGGCCGATGTGCACTTGATCGCCGTCGATCCACCAACCGGAAAGGTCCACTTCGGGCTCGACGTTGCTGCCGTTCCCGAGCGACAGGAAGCCCGTCACAGGCGGCAGCGAATGCAGATGGACATCGCTCCCGACCTTGGCACCGAGCGCGCGGGCGTAGTACGGAACCCACGGTGCGCTGGCAAGGCTGATGGCACTGGAGAGGTCCTGGATCTGCTCGGCCAGCCAGAGCCGCAGATGCACCCGGCCGGACCGCGGGTAGGTTCCGGGGACAACGTCCCGGAGCAGCAGGCGGGCCGCCGCGACCGAGATGGCCATCCGACCCGGCGGGCTGACGAAAACCAGCCACGATGCTGCGACCCACCACCAGGAGAGCACCGGAGCCGCCGTAAAACCCGCAAAGGC
Organism: Arthrobacter sp. Soil_N43; assembly: GCF_057655195.1. Taxonomy (NCBI): domain Bacteria; kingdom Bacillati; phylum Actinomycetota; class Actinomycetes; order Micrococcales; family Micrococcaceae; genus Arthrobacter; species Arthrobacter sp. Soil_N43. The sequence continues at coordinate 7,765 of NZ_JBDGML010000119.1, read as the reverse complement.
CGCCAGCAGGTTGTTCGCTGCCATGAGGTAGGTCAGCCAGCGCATTCCCACGAGAATATGGAGCGGCGCCCCCATCAGGGTCTGGAACACCTGCGACTTTCGGGCGGTGGGCCGCACCGGCCGGGCTGGTGCCGGACCGGCCGCAACACCGTCCGGCAGGGACTGGCGGGCGGTGTCGATCAAGGCGCCAACACGCGGAGTGGCATAGATGTCCGCCACCGTGATGATGGGATACCGGACGCGGAGAGCCGACACCAGCTGGGCTGCCGCCAGCGAACCGCCGCCGTGGGCGAAGAAGTCCGCGTCCAGGCTTGCCACCTTGCTGCCCAGCACGGCCTCCCACTGCTCCACGATCCACTGCGCGTCCTCGGGCAGGTTGAGCGGGGCAGCGGCTGCGTCAGTGGCGCCGACTCCGGGCAGTGGCCAGGGAAGCGCGTGCCTGTCCACTTTGCCGCTCGTTTTCGTGGGCAAGCTGCCCACAACGGTCAGCATTGGTATCAGCGCGGCGGGGAGCGTGGCGAGCAGCAGTTCCCGGGCGGCGGCCAGATCCAGTTCGCCGGCGCCGGCGGGGGCGAGGTAGCCAACCAGAACCTGGTTGCCTGCCGCCGTCGTGCGGACCGCGGCCGCTGCGCCCGCCACGCCCGGAAGCGACTGGAGTGCGGCGTCGATTTCGCCGAGTTCGATCCTTCGGCCGCCAAGCTTGACCTGTTCATCGGCGCGTCCGATGAAAATCAGACCCTCGGGTTCGTAGCGGACCAGGTCGCCGGAGCGGTAGGCGCGGTCCCATCCGAGGGCCGGCATGGAGGCGTATTTTTCCGCGTCCTTCTGAGGGTCGAGGTAGCGGGCCAAGCCGACGCCTCCGATGATGAGTTCGCCGATTTCGCCCTCGGCGACGGGAACGTTGTTGGAGTCGACCACGGCAAGGTCCCAGCCGTCGAGGGGCAGTCCGATCCGGACCGGGCCGGTGCCCCTGAGGGGAGCGGCGCAGGCGACCACCGTCGCTTCGGTCGGACCGTAGGTATTCCACACCTCCCGGCCCTCCACCGCGAGCCTTTCAGCCAGTTCCGGCGGGCAGGCTTCCCCGCCGAAGATCAGCAGCCGGACGTTTTCCAGGGCCTCGGCGGGCCACAGCGCAGCCAGTGTGGGCACCGTGGACACCACCGTGATGCCGTGGCTAATAAGCCATGGCCCCAGGTCCATCCCCGTCCGGACCAGTACCCGCGGTGCCGGCACCAGGCAGGCCCCGTGGCGCCATGCCAGCCACATCTCCTCGCAGGAGGCGTCGAAGGCCACGGAAAGGCCTGCGAGGACGCGGTCCTGGGGGCCGACGGGCTCATCGCGCAGGAAGATCCTCGCCTCAGCGTCTACGAAGGCGGCCGATGACCGGTGGCACACCGCCACCCCCTTGGGGGTCCCGGTGGATCCTGAGGTGAAAATCACCCAGGCGTCGTCGTCGGGGACTGCCGTCCGCGGCGCCGGGAAGGGGCGCGGGCGCTTTTTGTCGGTGACAATGTCGCCGCCCCCGCGCAGGACGCCGGCGACGCCCGCCTCGCTGAAGACCAGCTTCGCGCGTTCATCCGGGTCGTCGGCGTCGACCGGGACGTACGCCGCCCCGATCAGCATGACCGCAAGGATTGAAATGTACAGTTCGTTGGTGCCGGACGGGATCCTGACGCCGATCCTGTCACCCGCGCCCAGACCCGCCAGATGAAGTCGGCGGCCTACAGCGCGGACCTCTGCCATCAGCTGTGCGTAACTCAGGGACCGGCGGCCGTCATCAAGCGCCGAGGCGTCGGGGTACTTGGCCGCCGTCTCCTGCAGTATGTCCAGCAGTGTGCGCTCCGGCGGGGCAGACCGCGAACCCGGCAGCTGGGCCGCATGGACGGTGGCTGCCACGGTCCCCTTCACCGCGGTGCCTGCGGGTCGGTCGGTCTGGGGGAGTTGCTCATTCACTGGTGGATTCTCTCCCGGCAAGATGAACAAAAGGTAGCGCGCTTTACCGCGTGTTCACATTCCGGCATCGGCCGTGCTCAGGGCACCAGCAGTACCTTGCCCGTGGTGCGCCGCGCTTCGAGGTCCTCGTGGGCCTGCCTGGCCTCGGCGAGCGGATAGGTTCCCCCGACCCGGACCTTGAGGTTCCCGTTCGCCGCGGCGGCGAAAATCTCACCCGAGCGCCAGTGGCGCTCCTGGGCGTTGAGCAGGAAGTGACCGAGCGAGGGCCGGGTCAGCGTCAGCGATCCGCCGGAGTTGAGGCGCTGCGGGTCCACAGGCGGAACCGCACCCGAGGCGGCGCCGAAAAGGACCAGTGATCCCCTGGTGCGCAGGCAGGACAGGGAACCGTCGAAGGTGTTCCGGCCGACGCCGTCGTACACCACGTCCACGCCCTTTCCGCCGGTCAGCTCGCGGATGTGGTGGGGGAAGCCCTCGTAGCGCAGCACATGGTCGGCGCCGGCCCCCCGGGCGAGCTCTTCCTTGGCGTCCGAGGAAACCGTAGTGATGACACGTGCGCCCCGTTCCTTGAGCAGCTGGGTCAGCAGCAGGCCAACCCCGCCGGCGCCCGCGTGCGTCAGCACCGTGTGGCCCGGCTCCACCCTGAAGGACGAATTGATGAGGTAGTGGGCCGTCATGCCCTGGAGGGGCAGTGCCGCCGCTGTGAGATCGTCGACGCCGTCGGGCACCGGAAGGGCCTTGGCAGCGTCCAGCACCGTGTAGCCGGCGTAGCACTTTGACCCCTCCGCCGTGGCGACCCGGCTGCCGACCGCAAAGTCCTCGACCCCTTCGCCGACTTCCTCGACGGTTCCGGCGGCTTCAGAACCCGGAGTGAAGGGGAAGGGGACCTGGTACATGCCGCCACGCTGGTACGTATCAATGAAGTTCACGCCTGTTGCCGCTACCTTGATCAGCAACTGGCCGGGGCCGGGAACGGGGCGGTCAATCTCCGTGAAGTCCAGGACCTCGGGTCCGCCCGGCTGCTGGGCGACGATGGCGTGCGTCATGGAATCTCTCCTTTCCCGGGCCGGGACTTCCGGCAGCCGGATGCTCAGTCCATCCTAAGGAGAGCAGAGCTTGAGGCGAAGCCGGGCGGCTTCAGGGCCGCAGTGCAGGGCTCGGGGACATCTCCGCCGCCTGCCGAAGTGCCTCGATCATGCTGCGCACGTCCACGATTCCCTTGCCGGCGATGTCGAAGGCGGTGCCGTGGTCCACTGACGTGCGGATTACCGGCAGCCCCACTGTGATGTTGACGCCGGCCTCGATGCCCAGGACCTTCACGGGACCGTGGCCCTGATCGTGGTACATCGCCACAATCAGGTCGTAGTCCCCGCGGCCTGCCAGGAAAAACGCCGTATCGGCCGGAAGGGGGCCGATGGCATCGATGCCGTCAGCCTGGAGTTTCTCGATGGCCGGGGTGATCTTCTCCGCTTCCTCGCCATAGCCAAACAGTCCGTTTTCACCTGCATGCGGGTTGATGGCACAGACGCCGATCTTCGGGTTGGCGATGCCCGCCCGCTGCATGGCGCCGTGGCCGCGGCGGACCGTCCGCTCCACGAGCCCGGGCTCGATCTTGTTGATTGCGTCGATCAGGCCGATGTGCGTGGTCACGTGGATGACCTTGACCTTCGGGGTCGAGAGCATCATGGACACTTCGTCGATGCCCATGAAGTGGGCCAGCAGTTCCGTGTGGCCGGGGTAGATATGCCCTGCCTTGTGCAGGGCTGCCTTGTTCAGGGGCGCGGTGCAGATGCCCTGCACCTGGCCGCTCATGCCCAGCTCGCAGGCGATCCTGATGTAGTGGTAGGCGGCGTTGCCGGCTTCGGCGGATTCCTTGCCCCAGGGCAGGTCCGCCGGCAGCAGCATCGGATCGATCACGTTGATGCGGCCCGGCTCAAAGACGGCCTCACTGACGCTCGCCACCTCCACGATGTCGGCTTTCACGCCAAGGGCCTTGGCGCCCAGCTGCAAACGGTAGGTGTCCCCGATGACCACCGGGCGGCAGTCGCGGTAGGCGTTCTCGGCCACGAGCGCGCCCACCGTCACCTCCGGGCCGACGCCGGCGCCGTCGCCCATGGTCACGGCGATGAAGGGCCGGCTGTCCGTGCTCGCCTCGGCGGTGCTCGCTTCGGTGGTGCTCGCTGCGCTGTCGTTCGCTTCGCTGTTGTTCGCTGCTGCGGATGTCATGTCTGCTCCAGGTTGGTGGGAGGGATTCTCAGGGTGTTTTGTGGCCGGGCCTTCGGGAAGGGCCTCGGCGCGGAAGCCGTGAATGGACTGGTACAGCTCGGCGAGCGCGTGGTCGTCCCCGAAGCTGCCGGGCTTGGTGCCGACAAGGCGCCCGTCGTCGGAGACGCTGACCACGGCTCCGTGCTGCGCGGACGCCAGCGGCGTCAGGTGGCGGATGCCAAGGTCATCAAGCACCTCGCGGGCGGTTTCGCCGCCGGTGAGGATGAGGTCTGCGGCGCCGGCGGCATCTGCCGCCAGGCGTCCGAAGCTGCGGACGATCTCCCCGGCTTCCTGCGGATTCACGACGTCGGCGCTGACCGTCAGGGCGGTCGGCGTGCCCGCGGCCAGGAGCTGCTTCGCCGATTGCAGCCGCTGCCGGCAGGCAGCGGGCTCGGAGAGCTCGGCGGGAGCTATCCGCAGTGTGCTGAAGCCTGAGCTTTCGAGACGCAACAGCTGCGCGGCCGCCGTCGCGGAGGCCGAGCCCACGGCGGCCAGCACCGGCGGGACGGAACGCACCGCTGCTTGATCCTGCCAGGGAAAATGCCGGCCCTGCGTGTTTCGCGCAGGTTCGTTGCGCATTCTACTGCCCAGTTTCTCGGCCAGTTTCGAGGCCAGGAGGGCGGCGATGCCGCCTGTTCCGGCCAGCACGATCCGGCGGCCGGAGGCGGCGAACTCCAGTTCCAGCAGCGCATCCGCGACGGCTGCCAGGTCGGCCTCGGTCTCGCCGTCGGCAATCACCGTGGCGGGACCGCCTGCCGACAAAGCCCTACCGAGGAAGGCGGCCAGGCCGCCGGACCTCACTGTGTCGAGGCCCGCCAGTGTGGGGGCGGAGTCCGCGGGCCGGTTCAGCACCTGTGCCACGGACGACGGCGGTGCGGCGGACTCCGCCGTCCAGAACCCCGTGCGGTCCAGGCGGACGCCGCTGGCCATGGGCACGCCGTCCACCACCGTCCGCCCAAGCTGGGGGAGCGCTCCGGCCACCACGACGTGGTGGCCCAGGCCCGTCAGCGCGGCCAGTTCCGGGCCCACGTTGCCGCGCCACAGCGAATCGATCTTCTTGAACAGGACGTGCGCACGGGGTCCAGCCGTGCCGCCAAAGACGCCGGAAACTGCCGCGTGGGCTGCTGCCGGGGCAACGGCCCGGGTGTGTGTGTCAACCACCAGGACGTCCGGAGCGTCACTGTCCGCGCCGGCTCCACCGCCGGCAGCGCCGGCATCATTGTCCGCGCCGGCAGTGCCGGCCAGGAGGAGCCGCGTTTCCAGGCCCTGGGTGGCAAAGCATTGCCCCACCTCGGCTGCGCCGGAAAAGTCGTCCGCCTGAATCAGGACTGCGGTCACGTCGTCCTCCTTTCTTCTGTTGGTCTGCCCGAGGGAGAACAGGCCGGCGAGGTCCCCGCCCGCTCGTCGGTAGCACCATCATGGCATGACTGCGCGGAATGCGCTAGGTGTCTTGCGCATTTCGCGCAAGAGTGGCAGAGTGATCCGTGTAACACGGCGCAGGCCAACCGGCCGCCAGCCGTCCCGTTCAACCGAGAGGTCAACGATGACCGTTCCTCCTCAAGGAAGTGAGATCTCACGGCGCCGCCTCCTGCAGTTTGGCGCTGCCGCCGGATTTCTCCTGGGTACAGGATCCCTGGCCGGGTGTGCCGGTCCCACGGGCCTGCCGGGGCCCAGCACTTTGACCCTGGCACTCAACAGGTCCCTCGTCAGCCTGGACAACAAGCTCAACCAGTTCGACGCTGCCGTCACCGTCCAGCGCGCGGTGCGCCAGGGACTGACGGCCATCGGCCCTGAAACCAAGCCGGTCCTGGTCCTGGCAGACCGCTTCGAGATGACCGGCCCCACCGAATGGACAGTCCGGTTCCGCGACGGCATCCGGTACTCCGACGGCAGCCCGGTGAGCATAAAAGACGTGGCCACCGCACTGAAGATGTACCAGCAGGTGCAGGGCTCCTTCGTGGCCGGGTTCTTCCCCGAATTCCCCGAAGTGGTGCCGGTAGATGACCGCACCTTCAAGATGGTGTCCAAGAAGCCCATCCCCATCCTGGACTCGCTCATGAGCATGATCCTGATTACCCCCGCAGCACAGAACAAGCCGGAGGAACTGCAGGAAGGCCTGGGCACCGGCCCGTACGTCGTCACCAAGTTCAACCGCGGCGCCGGCACTTACAGCCTGGCGCGCAACGAGAACTACTGGGGCCCGGCGCCGCAGGTGGACAACGTGGAAGTCCGGTTCCTTCCGGAGGAATCCAGCCGCGTCATCGCCCTGCGCAGCGGCGAAGTGGACGTCATCGACTCCATCACGCCCGACTCCCGCGAACAGCTGGCCGGACTTCCCGGCGTCGAACTCCAGGAGGCGTCCAGCCTCCGCCTGAACCAGATCTTCTTCAACTTTCGCAAGCCCGCCGGCCACCCGCTGGCCGATCCCCGCGTGCGCCAGGCACTCAGCATGGCCATTGACGGGGAGGCGCTGGTCAGTGACGTCCTTGTGGACTCCGTCACCCAGGCCGAGGGCGTCACACCCTCCAGTCTCACCGGCTACCACAAGACCGGCGAGTACATTTACGATCCGGCGAAGGCCAAGGCCACCCTCGAGGAGCTGGGCGTCAAGGACCTCACCCTCAAGATCATCTGGGAAACCGGCGAGTTCGCGTCCGACACCTCCGTGATGGAAGCACTGGTGGAGATGTTCGGCAAGATCGGCGTGAAGGCCGAGCTGCAGCAGTTCGAACCCGGCGGCAACATCCTGGCCTGGCGCCAGGGCAAGCAGGGGGACTGGGACCTGCTGGGCAACGGCTACCCCAGCCCCACCGGACTGGCCATCACCATGTTGCAGGGCATGTACTCCGGCACCCCCGAAAAGGAAGCCACCCGCGATACCTACCAGGGCTACGTGATTCCCGAGGTCACCGCCAAGATCCAGGCCGCCTCCGCGGAAGCGGACCCGGCCCGCAGGACGGAACTCCTGAACGAAGCGCAACAGGCCGTGTGGGACACCTGGCCCTGCGCCTGGGCATTCGTCCCCAAGTCCGTGCTGGCACACCAGAAGCGCGTCAGTGGCCTCTCACTGGCGCCCACCAACTCCTACCCCCTTGTTGATGTCCGGCTGGAGGCCTGAGTCATGACGAACTACATCCTCAAGCGGCTCGGCCAAGGCCTGCTGACCGTGTTCCTCACCGTCTCCACGGTCTTCATCCTGATCCGCCTCGCCCCGGGTGATCCTGCCGTGTCCTACGCCGGCCCGCTGGCCAGCAACGAACAGCTCGCCGCGGTCCGGGAGCAGTTCGGCCTGGACAAGCCGGTGCTGGAACAGTACTGGATCTTCCTGCAGCAGCTGTTCACTGGCAACCTGGGCCAGTCCTACTCCTTCCAGGCTCCCGCCATGCAGGTGGTGGCCGAGCGGATGCCGTACACCCTGACCCTCGCCACGGCGGCCATCCTCCTCACCGCCGTGGTGGCCATCCCGCTGGGCGTGTGGATGTCCCGCCGCCCAGACACCGGCAAGGAACTTGGCGTCAACGTGCTCACCATCGCCGGGCAGTCCATGCCC